>CAYUSG010000081.1:0-17222 GCA_964447355.1 uncultured Paenibacillaceae bacterium | reverse complement strand
ATTTTAAGAATAAGTGAGTATTTAAGAGATAATTTAACTTTATTGAGGGAGGTTTAAGCACAGTTTCCTGTGTGTTAATAACCAAAAAATGATTTTGATGGGGGTTAGTGTATGAAAGCAGCAAGCGCAGTACTTGAATATTTAATAAAGGGAGGTGTGAAATATCTGTTTGGTATTCCGGCTGGATCAGTCAATGCTATCTTCGATGCTTTGTATGACCGTGCTGAGATAACACCTGTTATTGCCAAGCATGAGGGTGCTGCGTCCTATATGGCGGCTGCTTATGCGAAGCACGCTAACAAATTAGCCGTTTGTATAGGCTGCAGCGGTCCCGGAAGTACGAATCTTATTACAGGTGCGGCGAATGCACAGAGGGAGCATCTGCCGGTGCTGTTCATCACAGGCCATGTGCCTCTTCGAACTGTTGGTTTAAATGCTTCGCAGGAACTAAATGCGGCTCCGCTCTTTACGCCTGTTACGAAATACAGTACTACGGTTCAGAGGCCTGAGGATGTATTACCTGAACTTCACAAAGCGGTAACTTTAGCGCTGTCAGGTGTTCCAGGTCCAGTTCATATTGCTTTGCCTATAGATATTCAGTTAACAGACATAGGACTGCTGAACTTGCCGCTATTTCCTAAGCAGCAGCGAATGATTCCCGATGCATCGATCGTGAAACAAGCGGCTGAATTAATACATTCGGTTGACAAGGGGATTATTCTAATAGGTCAAGGGGTGAGACAAGCTATTGAGCCGGTCCTTCAATTGGCGGAATGGCTGCATTGGCCCATATTAACAACGCCGCAGGCTAAAGGTTTCATTCCGAGTGCACATCCACTGAGCGGAGGTGTGTTTGGTTTTGCAGGTCAAGCTTATGCATCCAATATTATAGAGGACCCAACTAATGAGCTTATTCTAGTTATTGGCTCCAGCCTAGGAGAAACGGCCACAAGTAATTGGAACGATAAGCTAGTTCAACAACGAAGACTCATTCAAATAGATATAGATGCCTCAGTATTTGACCGTGTGTATCAGACGGACATCAGCATTCTCGGAGAAGCTGGTTTAAGTCTCCAGTTTCTAATTCATGAATTAGAGCAGCTTAGTGAAAGTGCAAATTCTTTATCCAAGCATGACCATCATTGCAAGGCATCAGCTAATATCGAGGCTGAATTCAACACTCAGAACGTATTACTGGAGCTTCAGAATCAACTGCCTCTCCAAACGAAATATACCGTAGACATAGGGGAATTTATGTCTTATGTCATTCACTATATGGAGGTCAAAACGATCGATAGTTTCGATATTAATGTGCACTTTGGTGCCATGGGCACAGCTATCGGATCGGCTATTGGATGGCAGCTGGCTGAACCGAACGAGACGGTTGTTTGTATCACGGGCGACGGTTGTTTTTTTATGCATGGAATGGAAATTTTATGTGCAAAAGAATATAATTTACCTATTCTGTTTGTCGTTATGAATAATTCTCGGTTAGGGATGGTGTATCACGGGCATACACTCCAATATCAAAGAAGCCATGCCTGTTTCGAGCAGCAGCAGACGGATATTGCGAGGATGGTTGATTCGATGGGGATTCCATCGCTGCGCATCAGCAGTTTGAATGATATGGTTCATTTAGATTTAGAGTCATTAATTCATGGGACGCAAGGACCGAAATTGTTGGAAATAGAGTTAGTAGATAATAATGTGCCGCCGATGGGGGATCGGGTCAAATTTTTGTCCTCTTTTCAAAAATAGGAAGCGGTACCATTCCAAATCAAAGGGGATGTGAGGATGGATGTCTGAGCATGATCGGTATACGCGGCTGGCCAAAATGAGCCAATTGATCAACTCAAAGCTAGATTTGCATGATGTGTTGGAAGCAGTAGTTACGGTTATTTCGGAAGAGGTATTTTACTGTAATTCTGTAGGGATTTATTTGCCTGAGTCTGAAGGGGTGTTTCGGGGATATGTAAGTAAGCCGGCACAGATGAACGGGTTGACGATTGACCAGCTGGTGATTGACCCTCGAACAGATCAACTGACCAAAGAGATCATTGAAACGAAGACAACAATTTATATACGCGATACGTTTGAGGACAGGCGTCCTGATCGTAAAGTGGTTGAAATGTTTCAAATTAAATCCTTGCTGGGTCTTCCGATTTATTTCGAACAGGAGATTTACGGTATTGTGTTTCTATTCGATTATGGTACGCCTATGAATTTAAGCACAGAACAAATTGAAGCGATTGAAGCCTATGTGAATATGGCAGCGGTAGCCATTCGAAACGGCAAACAATTCGAACACAATAAGACGCTGCTGTCGGAGAAACAAATGCTGATCGAGCTGACCAGGGAGCTGGCATTGTGCTCTTACAGTCAAGAAGTGCTTGATATATGTTTTCGTTACATCGGAGAATTATTAAGTAACAAGAATATTGGTGTGCACCTATGTGATACGATAGGCGGAAGCTTTAGACCAGCGAAGCTGAACCATCAAAGTGAATGGACCGAGGCCGACTGGCGGAAGACCCATAAGCGCATCCAGCTAGACTATAAGAAAGATGTTCTGTTCCAGGAAGTGATTACAACTCAGAGATGTATATTCATTCCTGATATAGAGCAGGACCCGCGTCCGAATCATGAGGCCTGTAAGCAATTTGGGATTAAGGGGTTATTTATGCTTCCGCTTGTTGCAGCAGGAGAGGTCCTTGGTACGATTGCCGTTGTTAGCTTAGGCGAAATTCGATATTATAAAGACTTTGAAATGCGTCTGACCCAATCGATTGTGGATGCAACCGCTACAGCGTTGTCCAATACACTGCGGATGGAGCAGCTAGAGCAGATGGTTGATTTAAGGACACAGGAATTGAAAGAAAATCATAGGATTCTGGAGCTCATTCTGAATTCAGCGGGTGAGGGCATTTATGGACTTGATCTCGAGGGGCGCATTACATTTAGTAATTCAATGGCAGCCGATCTGCTAGGTTATGATGCAGATGAACTCAAAGGGATGAGCCAAGCGAATGTGCTGGTGTATTCAGATTCTCTTCCTTTGTCATCCCATCCTGCGGGTGAGCCGCTGGTGAATGATCCGTCACTTAAGGAACGGATCTTCAGGAAGAAAGACGGTACAGAAATTCCTGTTGAGTATACAAGCACCTCGATCATTGAGGATCAATCCGTTATCGGTGAGGTTATTGTATTCAAGGACATAACTGAACGCAAGCGTGCCGATGAATTGCTTAGAAAAACTGACAAGCTGTCCGTCGTTGGAGAACTTGCCGCAGGGGTAGCGCATGAAATTCGTAATCCCCTTACCACCCTTCGAGGATATGTTCAATTGATAAAGAAAGAATGTAGCTTAAAACAGCATGCAGAGAAGATGGATATTATGATCTCAGAGCTGGATCGTATTAATTTTTTTGTCAGTGAGCTATTGTTCTTAGCTAAACCGATGGAGATTAAATACCAAGCACATGATATTAACCATATCCTGGAGCACGTAATCACTTTACTTGAAAGCCAAGCGATTATGAATGATGTAGAGATTAAGAGAATGGTTAATGAAACTCCGTTATACGTCACTTGTGCTGAGGGGCAGTTAAAGCAAGCTTTTATAAACATTGTCAAAAATGCGATAGAATCCATGCCCGCGGGGGGAAGCTTGATCATCGATACCGTCATGGCATCCTCCGATACGATAAATATACGATTTACGGATCAAGGCTGCGGAATATCGAGTGAAAGAATAGCCAAGCTGGGAGAGCCTTTTTTTACAACAAAGGAGAAGGGATTTGGCTTAGGATTAATGGTCACCTTTCAAATCATTAAACAGCATCAAGGTAATATTGAGTTTCAAAGTGATGGGAAGAAAGGCACAACGGTTGAGGTTACATTGCCGCTGGCAGTCGAAGCTATTCCAACCTTTCCTAAAGTATAGGGTTAGATAGAATCTTAAGGATGATGCTTTGACGGCATGATCCTTTTTTGTATGATAGAGGTACGATTAGTTACAGCATGAGGAGGGATATGTAATGCCCGACTGGTCATATAAAACGCTGTTTCAACCTTTGCTGCAGAAGCTTCCAGCTCGTCAAGCCTCGAATTTAACCTTGGGTGCCTTTGGTACGTTGGGGCGTTTTCGCCTAGGCTCATTCGTCATCCGCACAATGGGTCACATGGAACTTTCCCCGCTGCTTTCCAGTAAAATTAGGGATGTTAAACTGCCTTATCCTGTGGGATTAAGCGGTTTGATCGATCAGGAGGGCAAGGCCCAGCGCTCGTTGTCTCAAATTGGATTTGGTTTTATGGAAGTAGGTCCGATTCAATTAAAGGCTCATCAAGAAGAATCCGTCATTGAGCTGCTGCCGGATCAAGAAGCTATCGTTTACACTGACATTCCAGTCATAAGCGCAGCTGAAGTTAGGGCTGGATATCCTCCATCACTCGTTGATAAGCTGCCTCCATTGATGTGTCGATTAAGACATCAGAGAGGTCGCAGTATTCATGATGCTGTTTCAGACTATAAACAGCTCATGAATGAATTGAGCGACATCGCAAGTGGATTCTATATAGATGCAATGGATCCAAACTGGAGTCTTGACGAGCAGCGATTCTTATACGACGAGCTTGCGGTGATGATTCAAAAACAGTATCCCGACCACTTAAGATGGATATATGTGCCATTAGGTTTAGAAGAGCAAAGCTTTGGTACGTTGTGGGAATCGGAGTTAGATCATATTTGGGACGGATGTGTGATTGGAGAAGGTGTGTGGAAGCAGAGCCGATTTCATGTGGGTCCAGATGATTTAGAATCCAGTTTAAACATGGTCAGATGGCTAAAGCCTAAGTTGCAAGCTGAACAAAAGCTGATCATATCTGGCGGCATTCATGAACCACAGGGTGCACTTAAAGCATTGGCTCATGGCGCTGATTACGTGCAATTACACAGTGGCTTAGTCTATTCTGGACCCGGTTTGCCCAAACGCATTAACGAAGCTATATTGTTCGAACGGATGCAGTTCGGTAAGGCTGTCGAGCCTTCATCATTTTGGAGCGGCTGGGGCTGGATGTGGCTGCTTGGACTGGGAATGGTGATAGGAGGGATCATTGCATGGTGGATAGCGGCCACCACGGTTCTATTGCCCTATGATGAAGCTTTCTTAAATATGACACGCAAGCAGCTTCAAGGTATCTTTCCGCAGCTCATCGATTTCATGGCCCATGATCGGATTACACTTGCCGGGACGATGATATCCATTGGTGTTTTATATATGTATCTCGCCCGTTACAGTCTTAGATATGAACTGCACTGGGCGAAGACCGCACTAATGAGTTCGGGTATTGTAGGTTTTAGCAGTTTCTTTTTATATTTAGGGTATGGCTATTTTGACCCGCTTCATGCTTTAGCAGCAGCCGTTTTACTGCCTTTATTTATGATGGCCATGCGCGGTAAAGCGGATCAGCCCTTAAGGCATCGACCGAATCTAGTGAACAATCGTATTTGGAAGCGGGCGTTGTGGGGACAGTTATGTTTTGTCACCTTGGGCATTTCTTTTGCAGCAGGCGGCATTATCATAGCAGGGGTAGGAATAACGGGTGTTTTTGTACCGCAAGATCTTGCGTTCCTTTGTCTAAGCCCTGAGAGCATAGCGATGCTTAATGACAAGCTGCTGCCGCTAATCGCTCATGATCGGGCCGGATTTGGCGGGGCGCTGCTGTGCGATGCCATAGCCTTGCTGGCCACTGCTTTGTGGGGAATACAGCAGGGAGAACGTTGGATATGGAACATGCTGCTGTGGGGCGGTCTTCCCGGTTTTATAGCGGGTTTTGGCGTTCATTATGCGATTGGCTATTTAAGCTTTATTCATCTACTTCCTGCCTATTTCGCGGCAGCGTTGTATATTATCGGTCTAATATTGCTGTATCCTTATTTGAAGCAAAAACCAGATACGGATTATTGATAAAGTACCCCTATCGAAATATCGTATCGATATTAAATGATCCACGTTCACGTTCTGGGATTAGAATCTATGTCGATTAACGTGTTAAGATAGAAAGGTAGATGTGATACATAGGTGAACTGCTCTGAATTGAACAGTCCAGCGCCATAGATACGGATCATGCGACAGGACCGTGAATGCGAATCTTGCGAATGGATGTTTGATGAGGGGGATTATTTGGAAAGCTAAATTGAAACAGGAACCATTTCAAACTGTATTATGCTTTACATACGAAATGCATTGACATCATGAATAGATTAAAGGAGTGCAAGTTGGATGAGTTCATTAAAGACACTTTATCTTGATTGTTTTTCAGGCATCGCAGGGGATATGACATTGGCGGCTCTAATTGATCTTGGTGCTGATCTTGACTATATCATCAGCCATTTGAAGCAGCTGCCGATTGATCCGTTCGAGCTGTCTATTGAGCCCGTTGTGAAACAAGGGGTTTTCGCTAAGCTATTGAATATTAATCTGTTTGAGCATTCTCATAGTCATGAATCGATTCATAACGATGTGCATCACCATCACGATCATCATCATCATGTCCATGATGACCATCACCACCATCATACGCATGACCACAACCATCATCATGATCACAGCGATCATCACGGTCATGATCACCACCACAATCACCATCACCACCATCATACGCATGACCACGACCATCATCACGACCACAACCACCATCATGGTCATGATCACGGCGGAACACCGCATGAACATCGAAAAGCCAGCGGCATCATAGCGATGATTGTACAATCAGAACTGCCTGAACGTGTGAAATCAAGGAGTAAGTTGATTTTTGATCTCATTGCAGAAGCGGAAGGTAAAATTCACGGGATTTCACCGAATGAGGTCCATTTTCATGAAGTGGGGGCAATGGATTCCATTATTGATGTGATCGGAGTTTGTTTAGCACTTGAATCCTTGGATATAGGGCGCATTATAGCCTCACCCATACCAACAGGAAGCGGTCGGAAGCACATGGCTCACGGACTGTACCCGATTCCGGCTCCAGCGACTGCTGAGCTGTTAAAAGGCATTCCGCTATCCAGTCTTCAGGCGAGAGGCGAATTAACCACACCTACGGGTGCGGGCATTATCAAAGCTTTAGTCAGCTCATTTGCTGAGGCTCCCATCGGCACGATAGAACGCATCGGTTATGGGGCAGGACGTAAAGATTTTTCCCATCCTAATGTACTTAGAGCATTCCTTCTGGATACAGAACATCAATTTAACAATGAAGAAATTATGGTGCTGGAAACGCAAATTGATGACAGCAGCGGTGAGTTGATGGGCTATGTCATGGAACGATTATTTGAAGCAGGTGCGCTCGATGTGTATTATACCCCTGTATATATGAAGAAGAACCGTCCGGGCACCTTAATAACGGTGCTGGCACATTCTAATGAATCAAGACGTTGTGAAGAGATGCTGTTAAGAGAGAGCAGTACTTTTGGTGTCCGCAAAAGTGTATGGTCACGTCGCATATTGGATCGCAGATTTGTAGAAATGGATACACGGTATGGCAAAATCCACATTAAGCAGGCCTACCTCGGCAGTGAATGCGTGCATCAATCACCTGAATATGAGGATGTAGCACATGCTGCAAGAACACACAACGTATCCTTGCAAGAGGTACTGCAGGAGGTCTCTCGAAACCTTCCTTCACATCCTGCACTATAATGGCAATTGAATGAATCCATAGGTTCTAATTAAATGAACTACATCAGCAGGGACAATGTTACAATGGCTATTGAAGCATGAAAGGCAATATCAAGCCATTGCTTTTTAGATCGGTTGAATAACTGGTAGGTCACATACAACGAACGAACGGTAATGATGATTAACGCTACATCAAACAAGACAGCAGGAATCATGCAGCATTCCTCCTTCATCGTAGTAATCCTATTGTATTAAAGGGTTACTTCGAATATACCCTAAGTAAATAATTAGGTACTAGGCTGGGAACAATAGCTTAGGGTGATACACATGACTAAATTGTTAATGACAGATGAACAATTTGAGAAAGCATACTTGCAGCATTCCACCATTTATGCAAGAGATAAGGAAAACCCAAGTTTAGGTGTGATTGGGTCGTTGGATGCGTTTAATCCTATTTTTGTAAAGGTTGCTGGAACGCTGGTCATGCGTGACGAATATGACTTTATTACACGTTAGTGGTTAAAGGTAACTTAACCTGTAAACAAGAAAGCGTCCTATGGCCAAGACCGAAGGACGTTTTCTATACAGGGCTTAAGGTATAAAGTTTTCCAGTGGTACAGAATAGATGTTGATCTTAGTGCCATCATTAGCACTATGTTCGAATAACTCTAATGTTAAGGTACCGTTAGCGGGAATTTGGTCAGCAACCAGTTCGATTTGGAATTCAAAAGGGGACCATGTTGGCGCGCCGTGGTCGAGTTGGAGAGGCTTCTCTTCAATGTATCGATGTCCATCTGAGACTGAATAGTGCATAATGGCTTCAAAAATTCTGGCTTCACCGCTTATCGTATAACTTCCTTGTGATCCAGTAACTTTCACATTACGAAAGGCCGTGTTGTTCAAATGCCCCGGGTCATAGGTTATTTCTGCACGCCTTAAATGTTCATTCCAATGGACCGATGCCCCTAAAAGTTCACCTGTTGCTCTGAGGGGGATGTAGGTATTTCCTTCATAATTCATAATAGGAAGGTCCGTTTCTGCATACAAATTCCCGTTGACCACGATAGGGTAAGTGGTGGGAACGAGTACATATTGCTTAACCGTCGATGCAATCACGGGTAGCGACAGCATAAGTAAACATCCTGCTAGTAAGCCAAGCGCAAACTGCCTAAAGGATTTCATCAAATCACCGCCTTTCTTAATCGTTTGCAGTGTAATCAATTCAAATAGATTCACTAATCCTATTATATGGCATATGGAATAATTTGGGTATATTACAATCTTATACCAACTAATAGTTCCTACATGTGAATATCTTGACAACCCCTTCTATACATAGTATAAGTAGAGACAAATCATTATTCATGAGGCAGTATCTAGAGAGTTGACATATCGCTGAAAGTCAAGTAATCGCGAGCTGGATCTCGTCCCTTGTGGGCGGGATTTTTTGTTTATAAGAAAGAATGGAAAGGACGATTTAAAATGACTGAAAATGACAGCATGGTGTCGGTGAATATGTCAGATATCGTATATGCCCACCATATTTTGAAGGATGTCATTCGCAAAACGCCTCTGCACAAGGATGAACTGCTGTCAGTGAAGCATGGATGCAATGTTTACCTGAAGCGGGAGGATTTGCAGGTTGTGCGTTCCTTTAAAATCCGAGGCGCCTATCACCTGATTAAAAGCTTAAGCGATGATAAACGACAGCGCGGGATCGTGTGCGCTAGTGCCGGCAATCATGCCCAAGGGGTAGCCTTTGCATGTAATGAACTGCAAATTCAAGGCAAAATTTATGTACCCGCCACAACCCCGAGGCAGAAAATTAATTCAATCAAACGGTTTGGTGGCTCTTATATTGAAGTTATTATGACAGGTGATACGTTTGATGATGCATACGCTGAAGCCCTCAAGGTGAGCAGCGAGCAGAATATGACGTTCGTCCATCCATTTGACGATTTGGCTATTGTCGCAGGAAATGGCACGGTAGGCAAAGAAATCATTGAAACACTGGATACCGTGCCCGATTATATTTTCGTTACCATCGGTGGAGGCGGTTTGGCATCGGGTGTAGGCACTTACGTTAAGACTATAAGCCCAGGAACAAAGATCATCGGAGTCGAGCCTGAAGGCGCGCCTTCCATGTATACAGCCTTTCAGCAAGGGGAGGTAGTTACCCTCGAACATATTGAGAAGTTTGTTGACGGCGCTGCAGTGAAGAGGGCCGGTGAGAACACGTTTAAAATCTGTCAGAGGGTAGTGGATGACATCGTATTGGTGCCGGAAGGCAAAGTTTGTACGAATATGTTAGAGCTGTATAATGAAAATGCAATTGTGGCTGAACCTGCAGGGGCGTTGTCTATCGCCGCACTTGATTTGTATGGCGGGGAACTTAAAGGCAAGAATGTGGTTTGCATAGTCAGCGGGGGGAATAATGATATTGATCGGATGCAGGAGATCAAAGAGCGTTCATTAATTTATGAAGGATTGAAGCATTATTTTACCGTAAATTTTCCGCAGCGGGCGGGTGCGCTTAGAGAATTTTTGGACGAAGTGTTGGGCCCAGATGACGATATTATTCGTTTTGAGTACACTAAACAACATAACAAAGAGAACGGTCCGGCGTTGGTTGGCATTGAATTGAAATACCGCGAAGATTATATACCGCTCATTACCCGAATGCAGCAGAAAGGCATCCAATATATCGAACTGAATAAAGATCCTGTCCTGTTTAATCTTCTCATATAACCTGCGAGGATTTTGCAAAACCTGGAACATGTGAGTAAGCATGATGACCATGCCGAACCATGAATGGTAACAATTCCATTCTGAGTGCATACATGAACTTACCTGATTGTAGTCAAACTAACCATGAATTCAGCATCACTACAAAATCAGAGGAGGACATAACAACATGCTTAAAGCAACTAAAGGGTTACTGGCGTTTGCTCTGCTTCTAGGTTTAATGACAGCTTGTAATGACAATGGTGGTACAATGGACACGAACAATGTAAACCGACCTAACATGCTTGATGTTAATGGGAACAACTACAATCGTATGAACAACATGAATGGCAGAGATAATGATAATTTATTTGACCTCAACAATAATAACAATGGTATAATGAAAGACAATTTAGACATGAACATGATGGATGACAACAACAATAACAATATGCGTAACAATAACCTAAATAACTATTATAATAACGGGAACGGTGCTGGACGTAACTTGAATGATTTTAATATGAACAACAACACAAGAAACTCCCGATAATCAACATGTATACCCTAAAGTCCCAGTCATCGCTGGGGCTTTTTAAATCGTTTAAAGGTGTGTGATGTTATGAGTACAGAAATGATTCCCATCTATGCACTAACAGGTTTTTTGGGAAGCGGAAAAACTACACTGCTCAGCAGAATATTAGCCCACTATAGAGAGAACGGTATGAAACCTGCGGTCGTCATGAACGAACTGGGAGATATTAATTTAGACGGCATTGCAGTGGGCGATCACATTCCGATGGAAGAAATTCTAGGTGGCTGTATTTGCTGCAGTGTAAAAGGGAATCTGGGTCTTGCTCTGAATGCACTTGTGGAGCGCGAGCAGCCTGATGTTATCATTATAGAATCCACGGGCGCCGCTAATCCATTAGGCATGATCGATGCGATCACAGAGGTATCCTTATATCAAAAGGTAGAATTAAAGGAAGTCATTACCGTTATCGATGCGCTGGCATTATCTGAGGTCATGGAGAAGGGGGTCGGGAAAACCTGGAGGCTTATGAAGGAGCAAATACGATGCGGGTCCATTCTGCTGTTGAATAAAACAGATATGGTGACCAATACAATATTACATAAGGTAGAAAGTAAAATTCGGGAATGGAACGCGAGTGCAGTATTGGAACGTACAGTACGGGGCAACCTATCAATGGAAAAGCTATTACTTCGCCAAGCTTCATACGATCATTCTCCACACCAGGCGAATCCAGCAGCATCTGACAATGATAGTTCCCCCGAGGGGCACGCCAAGCCTATACACCCATCTCATGATCATGTGATGGCGTATACTCATTATTTCGACCAACCGATCGATAGCGAGGCTTTTGAGACGTGGATTAAAGCTTTACCCGCTGAAGTTTACAGGCCAAAGGCGTGTTGCGATTTAAGGATACCGCAAGCGTGTACTTATTTCAGTATGCTTATCGGCAAGTTGAATTCATTCCCATCAGGCCGCAGCAGAAGCTTCCACTTGTTGCAGTATTTATTGGAGAGCATTTTTCAAAGGAAGCAATAATGAATCAATTGCAATCGTTAAGCTCATGACGAGCCGAACCATTCCGATAAAACGATTAATGTTAATAAACCGAGAATAAAAGAGATCGTGGCACTGGTTTCATGGCCGTCCCCGTGGCTTTCAGGGATTAATTCTTTATAGACGATAAACAGCATAGCGCCTGCTGCAAATGCTAAACCGTAAGGGACCAAATTATCAATGTAGGAAGTTAAATAATAGCCAATGAATCCAGCGGCAAATTCAAGCAGGCCAGTTAATGTGGAGTATAAGATGGCAATAACGGGCTTAACTTTCTGCTGTACTAAGAACAATGCAACTAACAAGCCTTCTGGAGCATTCTGTAAACCGATGGATAATGCCACTAACGGGCCTAGCTCAGCCGATTCACTAGCATAACTGACCCCAACTGAGAGACCCTCAGGAATGTTGTGCAGCGTTATTGCAATAATAATCAGCCAAGAGCGCTGGTCTACCGCTTGGTTAGCCGAATTTCTTGCGTGTTCTAGATCGTGATGCGGCAGCAGCTTCTCAAGGACTGTGAGGGCAAGAGTGCCCACGAGTACCCCAAGACAAAGTACGGTAAGGTTAGATTGTTCTAACGCAGATGGAATTAAGCCATGCATCGAAGCAGCCATCATAATGCCTGCTGTATAAGCAAGCAGAATATCCTTTAAATGATGAGTTGCCCGATGCATAAAAAGTACAAGCAATGCGCCCAAACCTGTTGCCATAGAGGAGCTTAATCCCCCAATTAACATAGCTTCCATAGTGACCTCCGATGTAAGTGAGGATTTTGCAAAATCCTGAAACATATTTCGTATAAACATTATAAACGCTGATGAAGCTTGTTATGATAGTAATCTTATCGTCTTTTTCTAGTTGTGGCTAGTCTTAGATTTGCGTAAGGGCATACGAAAGGGCTGTAACAAGTCACTCGGGCGATGTGACTTGTTACAGCCCTTGTTTATAACATCAGGAAGTTTATGTTTTGAGCGGAGCTCAACCTTTCTTATTGTTTTTGAAGGAATATCTGCTCACGTGCTTGGTCATCCACGCTTGGACATACCGTACAGCGCTTGCCATCTGGCATGAAATAGCGAAGGCAACAACTCTGGCGAATACGCAAGGCTTCGCCGGCCTGGATCGGATGGGGGATCCATCTGCAATCTACCGCGAAAGGGTTTGTAGCTTCAGTCCCGAATAAGTGTCCATGGTTTTTCGCTGTGATATATTCGAAATCCTCTATAATTCTAGAATGGATTGCTGTGTGTTCAACCTGTTTCAGCCAAGCTGTATAGAAATGCCGTACGTAGACGAACGTATTCTCCCACAGAATATTCTGATTGAGGCCTGTATATTCTCTAAGTACGTTATGTACAGGCTTAAGATGTTCGCTGAACAGCTCGGTGATGATAGCTTCTCGCCATGAGTCTCGGTCCGTGTCACAAGGCAATAGTTCAGGTGCCAGATAGATGATGTGCGGTCTGCCCTCCAGATCTACATTTAGGCTTGTTTGATCGAGGGAAGCCGGCAGACGTTTATTTAAGCAGCTCATCGCATAAAGCACTGCACAAATCATCCGTCCATAAGCTTTGCTGAACAACGACGCAGCGGCCATGGGCGAGTGAACTTTGTAGGTTGTCTTCATGTGTTCAATGAGTTTCTCGCAGTAATATAATGAAATTAATTCTTTACCTTTTATACGTAATAAAGCTTCGGGGATATCTGAGAATGAGACTTTGAATTGGGTTTCAATATCCTCCAGCCCTAATTGCTTGATCACCATAAGTTCCTCCTTGCAATATGCTACTTCTCATATTATGAGATAATAACTCCAGAGTCAATGAATTTGATAATCATTATCATCGGAAACATGCTGAATCATCATGAACCTTGCTGGGAACCCGCCGCATTGACGATTTTTGTATAATGGTGCAATATAATAGAATAATCCGCTTTTCGGAGGTATGAATCGTGACATCAGATGAAATGATAAAAATTATGGGGAGTAAAGGGCTTCGTATAACAGAGCAGCGTAAAACGCTCGCTCAAATTTTTGCGGATTCAGAAGGGTACCTGACACCGAAAGCTGTCTATGACCAGATGAGTCTTCTATATCCTGGCTTAAGCTTTGATACGGTATATAGAAATTTGCGCTTAATGCACGAGATGGACGTCATAGAGCAATTTATTTTCGAAGACGGTTTAAAGTTTAAGGTGCACTGTCAGGGGAGCCATCACCACCATCATTTAATCTGTATGGAATGTGAGAAGACGCTTCCGATAACCTTCTGTCCGATGGAACAAGCGCAGCTGTCGTTGATTCCCAGTGATTTTCAAGTGGTTAAGCATAAATTTGAGGTGTACGGGTATTGCTCAGATTGCAAAGCTGATGAGGGAATAACGTCTAACGACTAAGTATTAAAGATAGGGGGACAGAGCCAATGGTGAGAAGAATCATTCAACTGCCGATCAGGGCGTATCGAATGTTTATTTCCCCGCTGAAACCTCCAACGTGCCGCTTCTATCCCTCTTGTTCAAATTACGCCTTAGAAGCTATTGAGACTCATGGGGCACTAAAAGGTTCTTGCCTTGCAGCCAGACGCATTATTCGCTGTCATCCCTTTCATCCAGGCGGTGTTGATCCAGTACCGCCAGTAAAACGTTCTAGAACTTGACTTGTTAAGGCTTCATTTAGTATATTTTGCATATCAAACACTTCAACTGATGAAGGGATGAGTATTTGGCTGGTTGCCATCACAGAGAGCCGGGGAAGCTGGAAACCGGTATTGGAACGGCTGAAGAAGATGGTCCTGGAAGTTTTGCATTCGAGTGCTGACAGATTCGCAGCATAAGGGTGCGACGTGATCCTGCGTTATAGGGGCGTTAAGCAGAGGGATGTTAGTTCCGCTGCTTCAAACTGCTGAGCCTTTTGCTGCAGAAGCTTAAGGGAATTTGGGTGGTACCACGTGAGATTCCTCTCGTCCCATATCGGACGGGAGTTTTTTAATGTTTAAATACATATAGAATCAATTTCATAATGCGCAATAAAGCAACAATACTTACTATCTATAGATGTTTAAATGTAATTTGTATCTATATATAGTGTTAGAATGTGCTGAATTGCTATTTGTGAAATTGATTCATATACGGAGGTTTATGTCTATGAGTGAATCCAAACGATCATTTTATATTACAACACCGATTTATTACCCAAGCGATAAGCTGCACATTGGGCATGCTTATACCACTGTAGCGGGGGATGCGATGGCTCGCTATAAACGATTACGCGGTTATGATGTTAGATATTTAACAGGAACAGATGAGCATGGCCAGAAGATCGAACGTAAGGCGAAGGAAAAAGGGGTTACACCACAGCAATTTGTCGATGACGTCGTCGCAGGTATTAAACGCTTATGGGATAAGCTGGATATATCTCACGACGACTTCATTCGAACAACTGAAGAACGTCATAAAGAGGTCGTCGGCAAAATCTTTGATCAGCTGGTAAAGCAAGATGACATTTATTTAGGGACGTATGAAGGTTGGTACTGCACGCCTTGTGAATCATTTTTCACGGAGCGCCAATTAATTGAAGGCAATTGTCCAGATTGCGGCCGTTCGGTCGAACGGGTGAAAGAGGAAAGTTACTTCTTCCGAATGAGTAAATATGCGGATCGTCTATTAAAGTTCTACGAAGAGCATCCCGACTTCATTCAGCCTGAATCACGTAAGAATGAAATGATTAATAATTTCATTAAACCAGGGCTCGAGGACTTGGCTGTGTCGCGGACAACCTTTGAGTGGGGTGTGAAGGTGCCAAGCGATCCAAGGCATGTGATTTATGTATGGATCGATGCGCTCTCTAATTATATTACTGCATTAGGGTATGGAACAGATCAATCCGAATTATACAATCGTTATTGGCCTGCTGATGTTCACTTGGTTGGTAAAGAAATTGTCAGGTTCCATACAATATACTGGCCAATTATGCTGATGGCGCTAGGTTTACCGCTGCCGAAAAAAGTGTTCGGACATGGCTGGCTTCTCATGAAGGACGGAAAAATGTCCAAATCCAAAGGCAATGTCGTTGATCCTGTCACTTTAATTGATCGGTACGGATTAGATGCCTTGCGTTACTATTTGCTGCGCGAAGTACCATTTGGATCAGACGGTACGTTTACACCAGAATCGTTCGTAGATCGGATTAATTTTGATTTAGCCAATGACCTTGGAAATCTGCTGAATCGGACCGTCGTTATGATTGACAAATACTTTGGCGGTGCTGTTCCGGTTTATAAGGTCCAGGTTACTCCGCATGACGGAGAATTAGAACAATTGGCTTCCGCGACAGTGGATCAGGTTGAGGCTGCAATGGAAGACATGGAATTCTCGGTTGCGCTGGCAGCCATTTGGAAATTAATCAGCTTCACGAACAAATATATAGATTTAACACAGCCGTGGAGTTTAGTGAAGGATGAGAGCAAGCAGGATGAATTAGCTTCAGTGATGAACCATCTAGCTGAATCACTCCGAATTGCCTCCGTGCTGCTTCAACCGTTTATGACGAATTGTCCGAAAGTGATTTGGACGCAGCTGGGTATAACTGATTCAGGCATTACAGCATGGGAGGATGTTCGTAAATTTGGACTTATTCCCGAAGGGACCGTCGTTCAGAAAGGTGATCCAATCTTCCCAAGATTAGATGTGCCTGCCGAGGTAGGGTATATCGTAGAATCGATGGGGGGAACGTTGGTGGATCCAGCCAAGCAATCCAAGCCTGAGCAAGGAAAGAATGCTGCAGATGCCAGTAAAGGTGCATCCGATGCTGAAGAAGCGAACCTCATATCGATTGATGATTTTGCTAAAGTCGAGCTGAAAGTAGCGCAGGTCATTAAAGCTGAACCTGTGGCGAAGGCGGATAAACTGTTAAAGCTGCAGCTGGATTTGGGTGATGAGCAGAGACAAGTAGTTTCCGGCATAGCAAAGTTTTATAAACCTGAGGAGTTGGCAGGTAAAAAGGTCATCTGTGTCACCAATTTAAAGCCTGTTAAATTACGCGGCGAGCTGTCTCAAGGTATGATACTTGCCGCTTCGAAGGGTGATCAATTAACACTGGCAACAGTGCCTGACAGCATGCCCAATGGTGCTGTGGTCAAATAATACGTTAGACGTCCTTGTGAATACGAGGGCGTCTTTTTTGTAGTGCGGCGTGCCCAGAAGCACGCATAATCTAGCCGGTGAAAGTC
>CAYUSG010000080.1:437-17327 GCA_964447355.1 uncultured Paenibacillaceae bacterium | reverse complement strand
ACATAGCAACTTGTATTAGCTCACGGTGCTCCATCTTATTCCATTTAGCTAGCTGATACGCGGTTAATGCCACTTTGATACTGCTATGATATAAATAATCTTCAGCGTTCTCGTTCTTCGGTGAAAAAGTAAGTATATCATACTCATGGATATGCTGAAGCAATCCTTCTAGCGTTTGCCTCAAGTCCATCATTGGTATTGAAGCTCCCCCATTCAGGGAAGCAAATACTTGCTTTAATATGCGAAGCATCTTGCTATATTGCTTGTCGAATGTACTGATTTCAGGTTCTATTGCAGCCTCTTGTACTTGTTCTGTTTCTTGAATGTCTTCGTCTTCGACGTCCTCGCTTGAATCGATTTCGACGGCTTCAATTTTGAATGCCCGAAAAATATCTAGGTCATTTGCGGTTACAGACCGATGCTTTTGAAAAAGCACACCACCGAGCGGTGTACGTACATCCTCTGTCAGCCGATCCCCTGGTTTGAGTTGAGATACATGCTTTCTAGCCATCACTACTTCACCCGCTTAACAAAGTTAGAGAGTAAAAGGACTGGCGCTAGCTCCAATCCTTTTACTCCATTAATCCTTATATAAACCTTGTTGTTATTGCATTTATTCCTCATCACTTGGAGCATTTTGTTCTGCTGGACCTTGATCTGCTCCTGTAACTTCGATGTCTTCTTGGTCCTCATCATCGTCTGCTTCTTCGCTTTTCTCAATTCTCGCTACGGTAGCGACCTCATCGTCTTCACGAATATTGATCAGCTTGACCCCTTGCGTATAGCGGCCCATTTGTGAAATGCCGGAAATACTTGTTCGGATCAGTGTGCCTGAAGCCGTTATAATCATGAGATCCTCATCTTCCTTAACAACCTTTAGGCCTTCAACTGCACCATTCTTCTCAGTTACATTAATTGTCTTAATCCCTTTACCGCCACGTGTCTGAACCCGATATTCGTCGATCGGAGTGCGCTTACCATACCCTTTGGCGGTTACAATAAGCACATCATAATCTAAGATAACTACATCCATATCAATGACTTCATCCGCTTCAGAAATATTGATACCTTTCACGCCGGTTGCAGAACGGCCCATTTCACGAACATCTTTTTCGGAGAATCGAATAGACATCCCTTGGGCTGTCCCCATGATGATATCCTGCTGTCCATCGGTCAGCTTCGCTCCAATCAATTCGTCATTCTCTCTTAGGTTAATGGCTATGAGACCGCCTTTGCGGATATTCTTATAATCTTCAAGCGGGGTTTTCTTTACGATACCTTGTTTGGTTGCAAAGAACAGTTTCTCCCCTTTGTCGAAGCTTTCTACCGGAATGACGGCATTAATGGTTTCCCCTTGTTCAATTTGAATAATATTTATGATTGGGGTTCCTCTTGCTTGTCTTCCAAGCTCCGGCACCTCGTAACCTTTGATGCGGTATACTTTCCCTTTGTTCGTGAAGAATAGAAGGAAATGATGCGTATTCGTCACAAATAAATGTTCTACAAAGTCATTATCCTTCATATCCATTCCCATAACACCGCGCCCGCCGCGCTTTTGGCTGCGGTACGTCGTAACAGGAAGTCGTTTTATATACCCTGAATGTGTAACGGTAATAACCACGTCTTCACGCGGAATGAGATCTTCGTCCACAATAGCTTCCTCACCAATTGTGATCTCGGTTCTACGATCATCACCAAACTGATCACGAATCTGTTGAAGCTCTTCACTGATAATATTAAGCACAAGCTGCTCATCAGCTAGAATAGCGCGATATTCAGCAATTTTCTTGAGCAATTCTTGATATTCATTTTCAATCTTCTCACGTTCTAAACCTGTTAAACGCTGTAAACGCATATCGAGTATGGCTTGCGCTTGCTCATGAGAAAGGTCGAAATTCTTAATTAAGCCCTCTCTTGCTTCATCCGTTGTACGAGAAGAACGAATTAAAGTAATAATGGCATCCAGATTATCAAGTGCAATTCTTAAGCCTTCTAGAATATGAGCCCTGGCTTCTGCTTTCTTTAACTCAAATTCAGTTCTTCTGCGAATCACTTCGATCTGATGCTGAATATAGTGATGTAATACATCTTTGAGATTAAGAACTTTAGGCTCTCCACCTGCAAGGGCCAGCATATTGATACCGAAATTCGATTGCATCGCGGTCTGTTTATATAAGTTATTCAACACCACGTTAGGATTAACGTCACGGCGCAATTCAATGACGATGCGCATACCGTTACGGTCAGACTCGTCTCTTAAATCAGTAATCCCATCAATTTTCTTATCTCTGACCAGTTCTGCTATTTTCTCTATTAATCTTGCTTTGATGACTTGATATGGCAGCTCGGTCACGATAATCCGCGATTTATGGTTCACTTCTTCAATTTCCGCACGTGCCCTCATCGTAACAGAGCCTCTGCCTGTAGTATAAGCTTGCCTAATGCCTTCACGCCCAAGAATGAAACCAGACGTCGGGAAATCAGGCCCTTTCACATATTGCATTAACTCAATCGGGGTTAAGTCTGGGTTCTTGATTAAAGCCTGCACCCCGTCTATCACTTCACCTAAATTGTGAGGCGGTATGTTGGTAGCCATACCTACAGCGATACCCGACACTCCGTTAACTAGAAGGTTAGGAAAACGCGCCGGCAGTACTGCAGGCTCCTTCTCTTCCCCATCATAGTTCGGTACAAAATCAATCGTTTCTTTGTTAATATCACGAAGCATTTCCATAGCAATCTTAGACAGTCTTGCTTCTGTGTAACGCATAGCTGCTGCAGCGTCGCCATCGATTGAACCGAAGTTGCCATGACCGTCAATTAACATATAACGCAATGAGAAATCCTGCGCCATACGAACCATCGTTTCGTAAACGGCCGAGTCCCCGTGAGGATGATATTTACCAATGACCTCTCCGACGATCCTAGCTGATTTCTTATAAGGTTTGTCCGGGGACATCCCTAAATCAGACATTGCATATAAAATTCTTCGGTGTACCGGCTTTAAGCCATCACGCACATCCGGCAGTGCACGGCTTACAATGATACTCATCGCATAATCCATAAAGGAGCTGCGCATTTCAGCACCGATATCCCGATCCTTCACTTGAGAACGAATTTCGTCAGCCATCACTGACCTCCTATTGTGTGTTAACCAAAAGCATTAAATATCTAAATTGGTTACATATTTGGCATGTTCTTGGATAAAATCTCTTCTTGGTTCTACGTTGTCACCCATTAATGTATCGAAAATGACATCCGCTTCGATTGCATCATCAATCGTGACTTGCAGCAATGTACGGCTGTCCGGGTCCATCGTTGTTTCCCACAGCTGGGAAGGATTCATTTCACCTAATCCTTTGTAACGCTGTACGCTTGGTTTAGTTCCTTCACCAAATTCCTTGAAAATCTCTTCGCGTTGCCTATCGTTGTAAGCATAACGAATGACTTTGTTCTTCTCGATCTTGTACAGCGGAGGCTGAGCGATATAAATATAACCAGCTTCTACAATTTGTTTCATGTAGCGATAGAAAAACGTCAGCAGCAAGGTTCTAATATGAGCACCATCGACATCGGCATCCGTCATGATGATCACTTTATGATATCTTGCTTTTGAAAGGTCGAAATCTTCGCCAATGCCTGTACCTAGGGCTGTAATAATCGCACGAATTTCAGCGTTGGATAAAATACGATCCAACCGTGCCTTCTCTACATTGAGAATCTTACCTCTCAGCGGCAAAATCGCTTGAAAATGACGATCCCGTCCTTGTTTAGCCGATCCGCCCGCAGAATCACCTTCTACGATATATAGTTCACTGATGGACGCATCCTTGGAGGAGCAATCTGCCAGTTTCCCCGGTAAGGAGCTGACTTCCAACGCACTCTTCCTGCGAGTCAGTTCCCGTGCTTTCCTCGCCGCTTCTCTAGCGCGAGCTGCAGATAGCGACTTCTCGATGATTTTCTTCGAGACTGCAGGGTTCTCTTGCATAAATTCTGTGAGTTTCTCAGAGAATAAGGATTCAACAATCCCTCTAACTTCACTATTGCCCAGTTTCGTCTTTGTTTGTCCTTCAAACTGGGGTTCAGGAATTTTGACCGAAATAATGGCGGTTAAGCCTTCGCGCACATCATCCCCCGATAAATTGGAATCGCTCTCTTTCAAGCCTCCTGATTTACGGGCATAGTCATTAATAATTCTCGTTAACGCACTCTTGAAGCCGGATTCATGTGTTCCGCCCTCATGGGTGTTGATATTATTAGCAAATGAATAAATGTTCTCGGTATAGCTGTCGTTATATTGAATCGCAATCTCACATTGAATTTGATCGCGTTGTCCTTCTACATAAATCGGCGTCTCATGAAGGGCTTCTTTGCTTCGATTTAAGTATTCAACGAATGAAATAATTCCCCCATCATACTTGTACGTATTGGAAACATCGGTACGTTCATCCATGAGCTGTATTTCGATCCCTTTGTTTAAGAAAGCAAGCTCTCGAATACGAGATTGTAAAACTTCATAATCGTATTCGGTTGTTTCAGTAAAAATATCAGCATCCGGCTTAAATGTAACCTGAGTGCCAGTCTCTTCCGTCTCTCCAATTACCTTTAAGTCATATTGCGGGATACCTCGGCGGTATTCCTGTTGATGGATTTTACCTTCACGTTTCACTTGTACAGTCAAGCATTCGGATAAGGCATTTACAACGGAAATACCGACACCGTGAAGCCCTCCAGATACTTTATAGCCAGATTCGTCTCCGCCAAATTTACCACCGGCATGAAGTACGGTCAGCACAACTTCCAGCGCAGGCTTTTTCAATTTCGCGTGCTCGCCTACTGGAATTCCGCGTCCGTTATCAATGACCGTGATTTGATTATCTTTATGGACGATGACTTGAATTTGTGTACAGTGGCCTGCGAGCGCTTCGTCGATACTGTTATCAACGACTTCCCAAACGAGATGATGAAGTCCTCTGCCGCTCGTAGAGCCAATATACATCCCTGGTCTTTTTCGTACGGCTTCTAACCCTTCTAGTACCTGAATCTGACTTTCATCATAAGTATTCTGACTTAACGTCATTTTTGTTCACCTACTTCATCATTTTACAAAGCTGAAGCAAAACGTGTTACATGGATACGAATTGATTCGCCCGTTTCTTCAATGTCGTTGAGGAAATCGGCGAATAATAAAGCTGATGAGTGGTTACAACAAGCGATTTGGTGTCTTCCTCACCGATTTTTTCGACTTTGTCTTGTTTATGATAATAAGCTGCGTATTGCTTAGATATTTTGGATGATTGCTCAATCGAGATATCAAAAATGGCAATGAGTTCACTGGCACGAATAATCTTTTCTCCACCTAAATGAATAAACAAATGTATCTCTCCTATCTTTAGGTGTTTTTATGTTCAACCTGACCTTGTACTACGTGGAATAAATCTGCACCGTCCAGCTTAGATAAATTCACGCTTTCGATGCCCGTAGTGGTGATGAAGGTCTGGACCTTATGTTGAAAAGTTTCAATCAACTGTGTCTGGCGATGTTGATCCAACTCACTTAATACATCATCCAGCAGCAGGATAGGGTATTCCCCAACCTCATCATGAATCAATTCGATTTCTGCCAGCTTAATAGAAAGTGCAGTCGTGCGTTGTTGTCCTTGTGATCCGAACACTTGTGCTTCTTTGTCATTGATATAAAAAAGCAGGTCATCCCGATGGGGACCTACTAGGCTCATGCCGCGTTTAATTTCCTGCTGCTTCACCTGTGATAACTTTATCATAAAATGGGTAAATAAAACAGATTCATCTTGTAAATCTCCACATTCGAACGAAGGTTGATAAATGATTTTTAAATCTTCTTGTCCATTCGTAATGCCTAAGTGAATTTGTGCTGCCCAAGCTTGCAGCTTATTTATAAAGCTTTGACGTCTTTTCATTATTTTAACACCATAATTGGCCAATTGTTCATTAAAAATCTCAAGCATTTGCTCATACGATGACGATTGCTTCTGGCTGAATCCTTTGAGCGTCTGATTGCGCTGTGCAAGGACTTTCTGATATTGGAGCAAATCATACATATATCCAGGCTGGACTTGGGCAATTTCCATATCAAGAAAACGACGTCTAACCCCGGGGGATCCCTTCACAATTTCAAGATCCTCTGGGGCAAACATCACGACATTCATCAGTCCAACAAATTGACTGAGCTTTCGCTGCTCTAAGCTATTGACCTTGGCTTTCTTGCCGCTTTGTGAGAGCTGAAGTTCCAGTTGATAATCGCCGTATTTCTTCTGAAGTTCGCATGCAAGGAAGGCTTTTTCTTGATTCCACCCTACCAGTTCTTTGTCCTTGTGGGTTCGGTGGGATTTGGTCAAGGCAATCACATAGATCGCTTCTAACAAATTTGTTTTACCTTGAGCATTCGGGCCAATAAATATATTGACCTGATGCTTAAACTCAACCTCGACCTGCTCATAGTTGCGATAGTGACGCAGTGAAAGCTTTTTTAAAAACAAAGCAAGTTCCTCCTAATGCTGTGCTTCAGACACTACCATAAATTCCCCACAGGTTTCGACTTTAACGCTATCTTGGGGATAAAGCTTCCGACCTCTGCGCTGCTCCGGTTCGCCGTTGACATAGACCGGTGTTTCGGCCAAAAAGGGCTTGGCCATACCTCCTGTAGAAATACAATCAGCCAATTTGAGAAATTGGCCGAGCGTGATGTATTCACCTGTAAATGCAATATGCTTCATCTGCTGACATTCCTTTCTTCGCTTAATCGATCATTTAGTTGACAGTACGATACGGAAGAATCAAATGGAGCATATTCGAAGACTCCTGCGGCTTAATAATGATCGGGCTCATGGCTCCTGTAAACCCAATTTGGATATGTTCACTGTCGATAACTTTCAGGGCATCTAACATATATTTTGAATTAAACGATATTTTTAATGCTTCTCCAACCATGGAACTCGCTTCAATTTGTTCTCTTACACGGCCCAGCTCATTGGAACTGGAGGAAATTTCAACGGTCTGATCTTCCTTTGTCAGAAGGCGGACTATGTTCGTCTTCTCTTCACGGGAAAGCAAATAAGCACGGTCGATGGCGTCTGTAAGTTGTTTTGTATTAAGCACGAGTTCTGTTTTATAAGATTGAGGAATAATCTTAGATGTATCTGGATAGGTTCCATCCAAAATACGAGTATAGAACAGAATATTATCAATTTTGAATAAAACCTGACTCTCTGCAACAACAATTTCGACCAACATATTCTCATCAGGTAAAATTTTGTTGAGTTCATTCATTGTTTTACCCGCAATAACTACATTTTGAAAGCTCGGCGGTATTTCCTGCTGCAGCGAAGTTTCACGGCTAGCTAATCGATGACGGTCAGTGGCAACAAATTTCAATTGATTCTCCGAAAATTTCCACAGTATTCCTGTTAATACAGGTGTCGCTTCATTGGTCGATACAGCAAAGCCTGTCTGTCTGATCATGACTTTTAGAATATCACTTGGCAGACTTATGACATGATCTTCTTTGAGCTGGGGCAGCAATGGGTACTCTTCAGGGTCTAGACCAACCATTTGAATTTCTGATGAGCCTGATCGAATTGTTGTCTGAAAACCTTGGGTTGTTTGAATTTCAATATCTTGCGAAGGGAGCTTCTTAACAATTTCAACAAAAAACTTAGCAGGGAGTACAACACTGCCTGGTTTATCTAATTGAACAATTGTTTTGTGATTAAGTTCTAAAGGAATAAAGCTTTGAATAGAAATATCAGTATCACTAGCGGTAAGCAGTACACCCTGATAGGTTGCATCAATTTTGATCCCACTCAAAATAGGAATGGTTGTTCTGCTGGAAATGGCTCTAGATACGTTACTAATCGCTTCGTTTAAAGCATCTTTCTGTATGGTAAGATTCAACATGATTTTATAGGTTCACTCCAATGCATTAAGTTGCGAAACATACATCGCCCAATTTAACTTATATTCGTCTCGCTGCGGGTTTAACAAGTTCTATTTGCGTCGGATGCGTCATATATATAATACTATATCTTTTATTAGTAATAGTAGTAGGGGCCCTGAATATGTGGATAAGTTAAATAAATAAACGTAAATTCAGCCTATTCACTTGTGTATAACTTGTGCATAGGCTGTTTGAGTTGTTCACGAAGGATGTTTAATTTGTTCTTTCAAACTGTTGATAATTTTAAATAATTCCTGGTCTTGTTTTATAGTTGTAGCTATTTTCTCATGCGCATGAATGACGGTGGTGTGATCTCGTCCACCAAAGGCCTCTCCGATCTTAGGCAATGAATAGTCCGTCATTTCACGTGATAAATACATAGCAATTTGACGTGGAAAGGCAACGGCTTTTGTTCGTTTCCTAGCTTTAAAATCCTCAAGTTTCAAGCCGTAATATTCGCCTACCTTAGCTTGAATGTCCTGAATGGTAATCACTTTATTGCGATTCGACGGCATGATATCCTTCAAAGCCTCCGCGGCCAAATGTGTAGTAATGTCCTCATTAATGAGTGAGGAATAAGCGACGACCCGAATTAATGCACCTTCAAGCTCTCTAATGTTCGTATCAATCTGATTTGCGATGTACATCATGGCTTCATTCGGTATATCCAGCTTCTCCGATTTGGCTTTTTTGCGGAGAATTGCAATCCGTGTTTCTAAATCAGGCGGTTGTATATCTGTAATTAAACCCCATTCAAAGCGGGATCGAAGCCGTTCTTCCAAGGTTGGAATCTCCTTAGGCGGCCGGTCACTGGAAATAATAATTTGTTTGCGTTCCTCGTGCAGCGCGTTAAACGTATGGAAAAACTCCTCTTGTGTCTGCTCTTTCCCCGCCAAAAACTGAATATCGTCGATGAGCAGAATATCGATGTTGCGGTATTTATTACGAAAGCTTTCACCACGGTTATCTCGAATGGCATTAATAAACTCATTGGTGAATTTCTCTGATGAAATGTAGAGCACTTTCGTTCGCGGATTATGCTCCAGAATGTAATGTCCGATTGCGTGCATCAGATGTGTCTTGCCAAGTCCTACGCCGCCATACAAGAACAATGGGTTATAGGCCTTCGCAGGTGCTTCTGCGACAGCTAATGAAGCCGCATGAGCAAAGCGATTGCCTGATCCAATGACAAAGGTATCAAATGTATACTTGGGATTCAGTGCGTGTGGAATGGTTTCCTCCTGAACCTGAACCTTAACAGGCATAGGTTGGGGCGGTGCCGCGTCTAAAGGCTCTTCGGCATCATTATTCTCAATGACGAACTTTACTTTCACTTGCCGATCTAATACCTCAAGAACCGTATTGCTTATTAATGAAGAGTAACGGCTTTCCAGCCAATCTCGCGCAAAATCATTAGGTGCACAAATGACAAGGAGCGATTCATTAAAAATCGTTGCTCTTGTTGATTTCAGCCAGGTATCGAAGCTGGGTTTGCTTACTTTTGTTTGAATGACATCGAGTACCTGCTGCCACAAATGGTGGTTAGGACTTTCCACAATCTGTTCACTCCTTAAAAGGGTTGTTTCGTAAAAAAAGATCATATTTAACTGAAGTCTGTCGATAGTTATAAACAAATACACAGTTTAAGAGAAAAAAAAGATGAGGACAACTTTTGAATTGTTCACAATGTTATCCACAGCCTGTTGATAATTTTTATTCACAATGTAGACTATCCACAATTAAAACATGTTTATCATATCAAATAAAGCCTTTGATTTCAATAAATTACGATATTTTATCCACAACACTAGGAATTGTGTATATCTTTTTTCCACAACACTATATATTGTTATCAAGTTGTTCACAATTCGACATGTTTCCGCTTTTTTCTGAAATGTTATTCACAAAGTTATGCTTTTGTTGCAACTTGTCGTTTGTGGATATGCAGGTGGGGTTTAAATCTGTTATATAAAATACATTGACTTTTCCCTCGCAAAATGATTAAATGTTAAAAGGCGTTTTTTTTAAGAACGAAGAATGAATTCCTTAAGGGGGTGCAATATAGATGAGACCTACATTTAGACCGAATGTGAGTAAGCGTAAGAAGGTTCACGGTTTCCGTAAAAGAATGAGCACTGCGAATGGACGTAAGGTTATAGCAGCTCGCCGTAAAAGAGGAAGAAAAGTACTTAGCGCTTAAACATAAGGCCACGTGTTGTGGCCTTTTTTGTTGTGCAAAGGTTTATATGCGGCTGTTTTCGTATAGAATGAAACTAGTCGTTTTTATAGTGGTGTTATAGTCTTTTAAAGAGGATGGAGCGTTTACTGTGCAAAAGGAGCTTCGGTTAAGGAAGAGAGAGGATTTCTCTAAGGTGTATCGGACGGGGAAATCGGTCGCAAATTATCAGTTCGTACTATATTATAGAGAGCAGTCTGTGCGGCCCGCTTTTAGACTAGGGATTTCAGCCAGTAAAAAACTTGGAAATGCGGTGGTCCGCAACCGCTTACGAAGAACGGTTAAGGAAATTTGGCGTTTAAACCAGGATCGCATCCTTCCTAATTATGATTATGTTGTCATTATTCGTAAGGCAGCGGTGGATATGGATTATCAACAGATGGAGAAGAGTATGCTTCATGTTTTGAAGAAAGGGTCATTTTTAGTGAAACGCTAAAGGTTTATTTGCGTAAGATTCTATGGTATAGTTGATTTTGGAAAAGCATGTTAGGAGGAGTCTCTTTGTCTCGTCGTCGTTTATTGCTCACAGCTTTGGTATTACTAACGTTGTCAATGTTAATGGCTGGTTGTTCACCGAATATGGATACGATTACTACGGAGGATCTTGCAGAGGGGAACTTCTGGCAGAAGTACATCGTTTATCCGATGTCCTATTCACTGGACTGGATTGCTGGACATATGTGGGGCCAATACGGTTTGTCGATCTTAATTGTAACTATTGTTATTCGTTTTGCTGTTCTTCCGTTAACGCTAAAGCAATATAAAAGTCAGAAGGAAATGCAGAAATTGCAGCCCGAAATGAAAAAGTTGAAGGACAAGTATAAGAACGATCCGAAAAAGCAGCAGGAAGAAACGATGAAGCTCTTCCAAATGCACGGTGTTAATCCGCTTGCGGGATGTTTTCCTATATTAGTTCAGATGCCTATTCTGTTAGCGCTTTATAACGCGATCATTTGGAATCCCGATATTCGAACCCATGAGTTTTTGGGATTTTGGGTACTCGGAGAGCCTGATAAATATTTCATTCTTCCAGTCTTAGCGGCTTTAACTACCTTTATACAACAAAAGGTTATGACGGCTAAGAATCCAATGCCGAATCAAATGGCGGGATTGCTGTATATATTCCCGGTATTAATTTTTGTAATGGCGATGAGTTTCCCATCAGCTTTGCCGCTGTATTGGGTATACGGTAACATCTTTACCATTATTCAAACTTATTTTATCTATGGAAAAGCTGAGCCTAAGGAGGGCCTTTCCAAATGAGAAAAATTACGGTGACTGGTAAAACGATTGAGGATGCAGTCAAACAAGGGTTGCTTGAACTGAATGCAAGAGAGGATCAAGTGCAAATTGAAGTGATTGAACAACCTTCTAAAGGTTTGTTTGGAATGTTCGGATCCAAGGAAGCGAAAGTTGAATTGGTGTATACACCTGATCCGATTGAAATCGCTATTGCTTTCTTACAAGATGTATTGCAGTGTATGGACCTTCAGGTAAAGGTTGAGCGGCATGCTGAGGATGAAGCGGTCCATTTGAATATGTCTGGGAACGATCTGGGCATGATTATTGGACGCAGAGGGCAGACCTTAGATGCGCTGCAATATCTTGTGAATGTGGTTGCAAACCGGCAGAGCCATTCCCATCTTCGTATTATCCTGGACGCGGAACAATTCCGTGAACGTCGCCGTAAAACTTTAGAGGATTTAGCTGATCGCTTAGCTAGTCGAGTAACTAAATCCAAGCGGGAAATTGTGCTTGAGCCGATGTCACCGCATGAACGGAAAGTGATTCATTCTTATTTGCAGGAACGTTCAGATATTAAAACGTATAGTAGAGGCACAGAACCTAACCGTCGGGTTGTTATCGCGGCCAAATAGGACTTGCCCCTTGTATCTGTAATTGAATGTTTTAGTTGTACGCCATTCCAATAACGCAATGACTCTAAACGATGCAGCTGGAGTCATTGCTTTTTTTTAAATCAAAAGCTTTAGGGCAGAATAGTTATCAATAAGAGGTATAATTGTGCAGTGATAGAGACTTACATTTGGTTAAATGACATAATTTACAACTTATCCACATGTGAATAAGTTGTTATAGAGAGGTAATAGTTATGATTTCTGATACGATTGCAGCCATATCTACGCCTATGGGCGAGGGTGGAATTGCTGTTATAAGAGTTAGCGGAGATGAGGCAATCAGCTTCGTAGAACCGTTGTTTCGTGCGAAAAAAAAGTTATCCACTGTGGATACGCATACCGTTCATTATGGTCATATTACAGATCCCAGAAGTGGAGAGATTATAGAGGAAGTATTGGTTACGGTCATGAGAGCACCAAGGTCCTTTACGATGGAGGATGTCGTCGAAATTAGCTGCCATGGGGGGCTGATTTCTGTGAAAAAGGTGCTTGATTTGTTATTGAATCAAGGCATTCGCTTAGCTGAACCGGGTGAGTTTACGAAGCGAGCTTATTTGAACGGACGTATTGATTTATCACAGGCTGAGGCTGTGATTGATGTGATCCGATCGAAGTCGGATCGTGCTTTTCAGGTGGCATTAAAGCAAGTAGAAGGGTCTTTGTCGAATAAAGTAAAAGCTTTGCGGCACCGATTAGTGGAATTAATGGCGCATATTGAAGTGAATATTGATTATCCCGAACATGATGTAGAAGAAATGACGAATCAGTATATTTTGAATCGTTGTGAAGAGGCGATTGCGGATATTAAAGGCTTGCTTAGGAGCGCTGCACAAGGAAAAGTGCTGAGAGAGGGTATTGAAACTGCTATTGTAGGACGGCCTAATGTTGGGAAGTCATCATTATTAAATGAATTAACGCAAGAGAATCGTGCGATTGTTACGGATATTCCAGGGACTACACGCGATGTCATTGAAGAGTATATTACTTTAAACGGTATTCCTTTGAAATTATTAGATACGGCGGGAATAAGAGAAACAGCTGATGTGGTCGAACAAATAGGAGTAGAGCGGTCTAAGCACGCGGTGTCTCAGGCCGATTTAATTCTGCTAGTGTTAAATTATAACGAGGCTCTTAATGAAGATGAAATACAATTGATGGAGCAGTTGAAGCGGCGTCAGACGATCGTTATTATCAATAAAATGGATTTACCTCAGAAGATCGATTTAACTAAAGTGACTGCCTCGTTTTCAGAGGAACGAATCGTTAAGATGTCATTAAAAGAGCAGACCGGATCAGAAGAATTGGAACGGGCAATTAGTGATATTTTCTTTGGCGGGGAACTAGAATCGAGTGATTTTACTTATGTTAGCAATGCCAGACATATTGCTTTATTGAATCAAGCATTAAGATCATTGGAAGAAGCGCATGAAGCGGCTGAGCAATGGGTGCCGATAGATATGCTGCAAATCGATATTAGAAATGCATGGGAGCAGCTGGGGGAAATTATCGGTGATGCGGTCAGTGAATCATTAATTGATCAGATTTTCTCGCAGTTTTGTTTAGGGAAATAAGTAAGCAGGTTATACGGTGTATGATTAGAGGAGGTTTTCAAATTGGGGTATTTAGCCGGTGAATATGATGTAATCGTGATTGGGGCGGGGCATGCAGGTTGTGAAGCGGCACTTGCTTCGGCAAGAATGGGCTGTAATACGTTATTAGTAACGATTAACCTAGACATGGTTGCTTTTATGCCTTGTAACCCATCCATAGGAGGTCCTGCAAAGGGGCATGTTGTTCGTGAAATTGATGCCTTAGGCGGTGAGATGGGCCGCAATATTGATAAAACGTTTATCCAAATGCGAATGTTGAATACGGGTAAAGGTCCGGCCGTGCATGCGCTTCGTGCTCAAGCAGATAAATTCCTGTATCAGCATTTAATGAAGGAAACGATTGAGCAAACGGAACATTTAACATTGCGCCAGGGAATGGTTGAGGAATTAATCATTGAGGATGGGCAATGTACAGGGGTTATCACCAAAACTGGAGCACAGTATAAGGGTAAAGCAGTTGTATTAACGACAGGAACTTATTTAAGAGGCAAGGTCATTATGGGTGAATTGATGTACGAAAGCGGTCCGAATAACCAGCAGCCTTCATTAAAGCTCTCAGAACATCTGAAAGCACTTGGGTTTGACTTGGTGCGGTTCAAGACCGGTACACCGCCGCGTGTACATAAGGATTCTATTGATTTCTCTAAAACTGAAATTCAGCCGGGGGATGAGAATCCTAAATTTTTCTCATATGAGACGATGATGGGGCCCAAAGAGGAGCAGTTGCCTTGCTGGTTGACCTATACTTCAGAGCAGACTCATCAGATTATTAATGCAAATCTACATCGAGCACCTATGTTCTCAGGGGCGATAGAGGGGACGGGCCCTAGGTATTGTCCTTCAATTGAGGATAAAATTGTTCGCTTCAGCGATAAGCCGAAGCATCAGATCTTCTTAGAGCCTGAAGGACGCAATACTTCGGAGTATTACGTTCAAGGGTTGTCTACAAGTATGCCTGAGGATGTACAGCTTAAAATTCTTAGATCGGTTACAGGTCTGGAGAACGTTCAAATGATGCGTACAGGGTATGCGATTGAATACGATGCGGTAGTACCGACACAATTGTGGCCAACACTTGAAACTAAATTGATCGATGGATTATTTACAGCTGGTCAAATAAATGGCACCTCGGGTTATGAGGAAGCTGCAGCGCAAGGCATTATTGCTGGCATTAATGCGGCTCGTAAAATTCAGCAGAAGGACTCCGTCGTTATCTCACGTTCTGAGGGGTATATTGGCGTTCTGATCGATGATTTGGTGACCAAAGGGACGAATGAACCTTATCGTTTATTAACGTCACGTGCGGAATATCGCTTGCTGCTGCGGCATGATAATGCAGATCTACGTTTAACACCATTAGGTTATGATATTGGGTTAATTAAGGAAGAACGCTATACTAAGTTCTTGCACAAAAAAGCCATGGTGGAGCAAGAAATTGAGCGCTTGAAATCGACGAAGATTCGTCCAGATGAACAGGTACAGCAGTTGTTAGCGGATATAGGCACAGCGGCGCTTCAGAATAGCGTAGATGCTCTTACCTTGCTGCGCAGACCTGAGGTTACTTACGCGCATATCGAGCAACTGCAGCCATCCTCAGAGGCGCTAACAGAAGAAATGAAAGAGCAGGTAGAAATCCAAGTGAAGTATTCTGGATACATTGAGAAGCAGTTACTGCAGGTAGAGCGTCTAAGGAAGATGGAGAAGAAGAAAATCCCGGCAGATATTGATTACAGTGTGGTCCATGGCTTAGCTACTGAAGCTAAACAAAAGCTGTCACAAATTCGACCTTTGTCTATAGGGCAAGCCACCCGTATTTCTGGCGTAACTCCGGCAGATATATCGATTCTGCTGGTGTATCTTGAGAATTACAATAAAGTGATTGCTTCGAGAGGGTAATATGGACAATATAAAGCTACAATTTAAGACGTTGTTAGAAGAAAGAGACATGGAGCTAACGGATCGGCAGTGGCAGCAATTTGAAACGTATTATGATACTTTAGTGACTTGGAATGAGAAAATGAATCTGACGGCTATTACGGATAGGGAGCAGGTATATTTGAAGCATTTTTATGACTCTCTGTCCTTGGCTTTCTTCTATAATGTCAATAAAGTTGAAAATTTAGCAGACATTGGTTCAGGTGCCGGATTTCCGAGTATTCCACTAAAAATTATGTTTCCGCATGTTAAAGTCACAATTGTTGATTCATTGAACAAACGGATTCAGTTTTTGAATCACTTGGTTCAAGTTTTAGAATTAACGAATGTCACATGCCTGCATGCCAGGGCAGAGGATGCGGGGCGAGATCCGCTGCATAGGGATGCTTATGATCTTGTCACAGCGCGTGCTGTTGCAAGATTGTCGGTATTAAATGAGTTTTGCTTACCTTTTGCTAAGCCGGGTGGTGCATTCGTGTCTATGAAGGGTTCTAGTGGTAAAGAGGAATTGGATGAAGCGGACTATAGTATCAATGTATTAAAAGGGAAGCTTAAGGATGTTCACGCATTCAAGTTACCTATCGAAGAGGCGGAACGAACTCTGATTGTAATTGGTAAGACGGCGGCAACACCTAAAGCATACCCCAGAAAAGCAGGGCTTCCATTAAAGCAACCATTAGTGCGATAAAATATGTTTCACGTGAAACATATTTTTTTGCGTTGGAATCTGTTTCGTGCTGGGAAATAAGCTACGTCCCTTGTAATATATGGATGATCGAATCAAATATATGTGATAGTGTGCTGTATTGCTATTTAAGGAATTGATTCGCAAAGCGAAACTTAAATCAAGAAATGAACAATGATGGATTAATATTCGAATGAGTTTCATAATGTGCAATCAAGCAACATAACCCGCAATAAATAGACGTATAACTCAAATGTTCGTTTATATATTGCGATAAGACTGTGTTATATTGCTAATTGATAAATCAATTCATTATTCTAAAAAACTATGTTTCCGTATGTTAAAGTCACGATTGTTGATTCGTTGAATAAACGCATTTAATAGTCCTATGTGACTCAGTTCAAAGTTTGGAAGTAACGAATGCCATATGCTTACATGCTAGGGAAGAAGAGTCTGGGCGGAATTCGTTGCAAAGAAGGATAGGGATCCTTATGATCTCGTCACAGATGCATTGTTGCAAGATCGAATGGATTA
>CAYUSG010000080.1:0-427 GCA_964447355.1 uncultured Paenibacillaceae bacterium | reverse complement strand
TTGCTTAGGCGCGTACTTTATACAGTAAGTTGTTCACTTTATTGGATATTTTAAACTTAACAAAATCTTATTTGTGAAAAATGGTTTGGTGATGGGATAAAAACCAACTATTTTAAAGGAAACACTATTTAATCGGTACATCGTTTATGATATGCTGTTATAGCGCATATTGATAGAGGAACTCATTAGAATCCAGGGTGCGAAATAACTTCAGCATCTTCAATCTTTGAAGGTCCTCGAAGCCTTGAACACAGGAACGCAAATATTCTTCAATAGAAGAGTGCTGTTTGTGTGTAAATAACGTTTAAGAATGAATTTAAATGAACGTATCGAATTATGATCATAGTTATTGAGAATGGCACGAAATATTCTGAATTGTTCCACGTGAAACATTCTCGTTTTATCTTCCCAAAAGGACCAGTAAAAC
>CAYUSG010000079.1:12347-17769 GCA_964447355.1 uncultured Paenibacillaceae bacterium | reverse complement strand
TTGTTGTTTGCCAGTTATTATTGGCTTTTGCGTTTTATAGTGGACGCGACCCCACTACCCGCTATTCATGCTCAAACTGCTCCCGTCGAATCCAAAAACGTCCCCTTGATAAAAAAATGAACTTTGAAGCATAATTTTGCCTAAAGTTCTCTGAAGCATATCGTTGCCGTAGCGGCAAAATTATGGTTCAAGTCACACTCACGAGGTGGTTTCACTGATAGTATTGGTGGAGGCGAGGGGAGTCGAACCCCTGTCCGAAGATATCGCCACACCAGCTTCTACGGGTGTAGTAACTTGTGAGTGTTTCGCCTAAGCTGCTGCCAAGTCACCCACCACAGCCTAGACTAGTCTGATTGTCTTCTTCCGTTAGCCCCAGACGGAGACTAAGCGGCGTATCCGACTAGAAGTGAGCCCCTGTCTCAGCACATCGGCGATGCTGAGGAGGAGCACGCTAGCAGGTTATTAAGCTGCTAAAGCGTAAGATTGTTGTTGTTTGCCAGTTATTATTGGCTTTTGCGTTTTATAGTGGACGCGACCCCACTACCCGCTACTCGTGCTCAAACTATCCCCGTCGAATCCAGAAACGCCCCCGTGAAAAGAAGCTTCGAATAGAAGCTTCTATTAAAGGTATTGGGAGGAATTCGGTCAATTGCGAGGGTACGCAATGTGCGTATCAACGTTCAAAACCTATCCAGCAGAACGCTGTACACATATTATAACACAGCCCCTGCTCCATTACTCATATTATTAATGGTAATGCAGGGCATCACTGACAGCTTAACGCGCGACCTTCTGCTTCTCCCGCAACGCGCGCTGAATCTCACGCTGAGCATCCCGCTTCGCTGCAGTTTCACGCTTATCATGCTGTTTCTTACCCTTACCTAAACCAATGAGCAGCTTCGCATACCCATTTCTCACATACATCTTCAGCGGAACGATGGTATAACCTTGCTGCTTCGACGCACCGATCAGCTTCGAAATCTGATCCTTGCGCAGCAATAGCTTTCGAGGACGCGTAGGGTCGGTTGGATTAAACCGATTCCCCTGTTCGAACGGACTGACATGCATATTATGCACGAACGCTTCGCCGTTACGAATCGTCGCAAAGCTGTCTAGTAAGTTGGCTTTGCCTTGCCGTATCGATTTGATCTCCGTACCCGTCAAGACGATACCCGCCTCAAACGTTTCCTCAATAAAATAATCATGGGAAGCCTTCTTATTCTGGGCTAAGACCTTGCTTTGTTCACTACTTTTCCCCATGTTCATGCCTCCATCCGCTGCTTGCTTCAGTGGAAACCATTGTAACAGCTTCACATTGGAAAATCAAGATTTTGGATAGCAGGCTTTACGAGACTAGCTCTTCTTCTTCAAGCGTTTCTTCTTCTTCAACTGGATGCCTTGACCGCTTCGCTTCTTGCTGCCCACTGCATCAGTTGCCCCTTTTGCAGATTTACCTGCTGGAGCCTTGCCTCTCACGCCAGTGCTGCGCTTAGCCTTCTTGCCGAAGCTCTTACCATCCCTTGGCTTACGTTTCTCCCCACGCCCTGCTCCGCCAGCACCGCCTTTACGAGCGCCATCAACCAGATTCATCTGTGTTTTGCGCGGCTTCATATCCACCATTTCAAAATCAATGGTATGCTCATCCATGTTCACCCTGGCAACTCTCACCTTTACCTCATCGCCAATGCGATACATTTTCGAAGTGCGTTCACCAATCAAGGCAAGGTGCATTTCATGAAAATGATAATAGTCATCGGTCAAATCCCCTAAGCGAATTAAACCTTCAACCGTATTATCCAGCTCAACGAACATTCCAAAACTGGTCACACTGCTAATGATCCCGTCGAACTCCTCGCCGACTTTATCCAGCATGAATTCGGCTTTCTTCAAAGCCTCAGTATCTCGCTCTGCGTCCACCGCCACCCGTTCACGGTCTGAAGACTGCTTGGCAATATCCTCGACACGCCCGCTCAAGTAATCATGACGTTTATCGGATAACTGCCCCTGCTCCATGACCTCACGCATAATGCGATGAATGACCAAATCGGGATAACGACGAATCGGAGAAGTGAAATGGGAATAGAACTCTGCAGATAAACCAAAGTGGCCTAAGCTCTCCGCATCATAACGCGCCTGCTTCATAGAGCGAAGCATGACCGTGCTGATAACCGTCTCCTCTTTCGTACCTTTAATCTCTTCCAGCAACGTTTGCAATGATCTGGGATGAACACGATTGCCTTTGCCTCGAACGACATAACCGAAGTTAGAAATAAACTGCATGAAGTTCATCAGTTTCTCAGCATCAGGGTCCTCATGAATCCGGTAGAGGAAAGGAACCTTCATCCAATGGAAATGCTCGGCGACCGTTTCATTGGCTATCAGCATGAACTCTTCAATGATCTGTTCGGCTATAGACCGTTCACGCTTAACAATATCCGTTGGCTTCCCGTTCTCATCCACAAGCACCTTAGCTTCCTGAAAATCAAAATCAATCGCGCCGCGGCCCATACGACCTCTGCGAAGAGTTAAAGCCAACTCTTCCATGAGCTTGAACATATCTGCTAAATCCTTATAGCGCTCAATCACTTCAGGATCTTCATTTTGCAATATTTTACGAACATTCGTGTATGTCATTCGCTCTGTGGTTCTAATTACGCTCGTAAAAATATCATGGCGCACCACGCGCGCATTCTTATCAATCTCCATCTCACAGGACATCGTTAAGCGATCAACCTTCGGATTTAAGCTGCAGATTCCATTAGAGAGACGATGCGGCAGCATTGGAATGACGCGATCCACAAGATACACGCTGCAACCCCGATTATAAGCTTCACGATCCAATTGGGAATTCTCTCGTACGTAATATCCAACATCTGCAATATGCACGCCTAACAAATAATTCCCGTTCGGCAGACGTTCCACATTGACCGCATCATCTAAGTCCTTGGCATCTTCACCATCAATCGTAACGATTACTTTATCACGCAAATCTCGGCGACCCTTTAGATCCTCCTCACGGATATGGTCAGGCACAGCTTCAGCTTCAAGCATAACTTCTTCTGGAAAGCCTTCCGGCAGCTGATATTTACGAATAATTGATAGGATATCTACGCCCGGATCATCCTTATGCCCCAGAATCTCAATAACTTCTCCCTCAGCGGCTGCTCTGCCTTCTGGATACTGGACAATCTTAACAACCACCTTCTGTCCATTAACTGCCCCATGAAAGCCTTCCTTTGGGATAAAGATATCCTTCAGAATGCGCTTGTCATCCGGCATAACGAAAGCGTAAGTTTCATAGTGTTGAAACGTACCCACAATTTGCTCATGGGCTCGATGCACAACGCGGGCAACCTCACCCTCCATCCTGCCACCAGCTTGACTCTTGGATGTAATGCGGACAAGTATCGTATCCCCATTCATGGCACCTTTCATGTCATTAGCATGTATATATACATCGGGATGCTCCCGATCCTCAGGGATCAAGAAACCAAAACCCTTGGCATGGGCTTGCAAACGCCCCTTAATTAAATTCATCCGTTCTGGTACACCGTAACGATCAGACCGAGTTCGAACAATCTCTCCTTGCTGCTCTAATGCATTTAACAGTTTAAGAAAAGCCTTGAACTCATCGGCATCCGATATCCCTAATACGCTTTCTAATTCTTGATACGTCATAGGTTTATACGCATCTTCACGCATAAACTCCAAAATTGACTCTTGTGTAATCATCATCTTCACCCCTTCCTGGAACTGTGAAGCCTGCACCTTCATAGCTGGAATTGTTCATTCTCTGAATCCTCTACTAAGGAATGCTAATTCATATGGCGTGCAAGCTGTTTAAAATATAATTGCGTTGTGAGAATGCTAAGTTTGTAATGTTGCGGTTACCCCCATTGACCCTGTTAAAAATTTCCATAGGGGTGTAGTAAGTATATCATCTAGTATACACGTTTCATACAAGCGTCATCCGTTTTTTCACTAAATCCTTTGCAAAAATCCGTAAATATCTGCATACACCTGCTCCCTTTCGTGGTCAAGCAGTAAAGCATGTGAGGATTTCGGGTAGAATTGAAGCTGTTTATACTTAGACAATACTCGATCATGGATAAAATAGGCGCTTTCGGGACGCACCGTACCGTCTCGCATGCCTTGTGCGACGAACACAGGAGCCGACATATGAGGCAAAGCCGCTTTGACTTGCCTTAACAGTTTATTCAAGCTCACTACACATGGGACGGGCGTTTTGGCATAGGCACAACTTTCAGCTCTAACCTGCGGTGAAGGATGAGGCCGTTTATCCACATATTTCAGAAAATATTGCAAAAACACGGCAAGACCAACTCTGCGATATTGAAGAAACATAGGTGTAGCAAGCGACACTACGCCCTTGACCGGTTTGTACATCGCAAGCTTCAGCGCAAGCAAGCCACCCATGGAATGGCCGATCACAGAAATATGACGGAAGCCCTCCATCCGCAGCATTCGATATGTATCATTCACATGCCCCCACCAATCTGTCCAGGTCGTCTTGATCATATCTTCAGGACACGTACCATGCCCTGGCAAGCAGATGGCTTGTACCGTATAGCCCAAATCATTCAAGAAATACCCCACTCTTCTAAATTCAGCAGGCGTTCCTGTGAATCCATGGATCATTAAGACAAGATGGTCCTTCAGTACCCCATAACCTTCAAGAAAAAAAGGCGTTGGCGTGCCAAAACGTTTTCCCTTCAAAGCCATCATCCTTCCTTACGCATACTGGAGACCATGAAAGCCGCGTTAGTTCAAAAATAAACACAAAAAAACAGTAGAGATAGTGTTCCCTACTGTTCAGCATTTTATTAAATTATACAATATACGATACAACCAAGGATAACACGATAAACGCAGTAGCTAATCCAATGGTTACGCGCTGCAGGAATAAGTCTAAGCCCCTTGCCTTTTGTTTACCAAAAAGATGTTCAGCACCGCCAGAGATCGCTCCAGATAATCCAGCACTTTTCCCTTTTTGAAGCAGTACAGTTAGAATCAAACCAATGGATACAATCACTAGTAAAATGGTAAAAGTCAATTCCACGTTAAACCCTCCTAATGTGTTAAAACAAGCTCACAGAACAACATGCATGGAATTCCCATTCAATCATACGATGGAATCCTGTATATAAGTATTCGCCTCCGCGAAGGTATTCCTTCACCTATAGTGTTCGCACAGCATTTGTATTGTACCATAAACCCATTTCAATTACAAACTTCCGTGGAAATAAAATAGAGAAAGGGCGTCTTACTCTCCCTTTCCCTATGTATCGAATTGTATCCATACATACGATTCACTCGTATGTTACGTCTTATTTGTTGCGAAGGTTATAGAAATGCAGAGCGGCCAGCGTATTGAGCAGTTCCGCCTAATACATCCTCAATG
>CAYUSG010000079.1:0-12337 GCA_964447355.1 uncultured Paenibacillaceae bacterium | reverse complement strand
GCCAAGAAGCAATAAGGGATCGCCCATGGCGATCCCTTATTGCTTACTGCTTCTTGCTTCTTATTTGAAGTTCTTCAGGTTATAGAAAGCGCTCTTGCCGGCGTATTGCGCTACGCCTCCCAATTGATCCTCAATGCGAAGCAATTGGTTGTATTTCGCTACACGGTCCGTACGGGAAGGTGCACCCGTTTTGATTTGACCCGCGTTCGTTGCTACAGCGATGTCAGCAATAGTGCTGTCTTCACTTTCACCAGAACGGTGGGAGATAACAGCCGTGTAACCTGCGCGTTTAGCCATTTCGATCGCATCGAAAGTTTCAGTAAGCGTACCGATTTGGTTCACTTTAACTAGAATGGAGTTACCGATGCCTTTCTCGATACCCGTGGAAAGACGCTCAGTGTTTGTAACGAACAGATCGTCACCTACTAATTGTACACGATCGCCTAATTTTTCAGTTAGAAGCTTCCAACCATCCCAATCGTCCTCAGCACAGCCGTCCTCGATGGAGATAATAGGGTACTTGTTCACAAGATCCACTAGGAAATCAACAAACTCAGCGGAAGTGAAGGATTTGCCTTCGCCTTCAAGGTGGTACTTACCGTCTTTGAAGAACTCAGTGGACGCTACGTCCATACCAAGCATAACATCTTCACCCGGTTTGTAGCCTGCTTTTTCAATCGCTGTGATAATAGTAGCCAAAGCTTCTTCGTTAGAACCAAGGTTAGGAGCGAAACCACCCTCGTCACCAACCGCTGTGTTAAGGCCTTTTTCTTTAAGAACGCCTTTAAGAGCGTGGAAAATCTCAGCACCTGTACGAAGCGCTTCTTTGAAGCTTGCAGCGCCAACAGGAAGCACCATGAATTCTTGAACATCTACGTTGTTATCAGCATGCTCTCCGCCGTTAACGATGTTCATCATCGGAACTGGCAATACTTTACCGTTGAATCCGCCAAGGTAGCTGTATAGGGTAACGCCAAGCGCCTCAGCTGCTGCACGAGCAGTAGCCATGGAAACCGCTAGAATCGCGTTAGCACCTAGTTTAGCTTTGTTCGGAGTTCCGTCAAGCTCAATCATTTTATTATCGATAAGGACTTGATCCAACGCATCTAAACCAATAAGTTCAGGCGCAATAATTTCGTTGACGTTGTCAACGGCTTTAATAACCCCTTTACCTAGGTAACGGCTTTTGTCGCCATCACGAAGCTCAACCGCTTCGTAAGCACCAGTGGATGCACCTGAAGGTACAATCGCACGGCCTACAGCGCCGGATTCAAGGAATACTTCTACCTCAACGGTAGGGTTACCGCGGGAGTCAAGGACTTCGCGTGCATAAACATCAGCAATAATAGTCATTTAAGTGAACACTCCTTCAGAATATATTATTTCAGCAAGATTTCGACTAAGCCAAATCCTTGCTTATTTAATTAATGTCTTACCCGTCATTTCTTGCGGTTGATTCACCTTAAGGAACGTCAGCATTGTCGGAGCTATATCCGCCAGGATGCCGTCATCTCTAAGGCTTACATCATTAGAAGTTACAATGAACGGTACAGGATATGTAGTATGCGCTGTATGCGGACGATCATTCTCATCGCGTACCAAATCTGCGTTACCATGGTCGGCTGTAATCAGTGCTACACCGCCCTTGGCAAGAATGGCTTCTACTACCTTGCCTAAGCATTCATCCGTTACTTCAACCGCTTTAATCGTAGGCTCTAGAAGTCCGGAATGGCCTACCATATCGGGGTTAGCAAAGTTAAGTATAATAGCATCGTGATTCTCAGCTTCAATTTCCTTCACTGCAGCCTCAGCAACCTCATAAGCGCTCATCTCCGGCTGTAAATCGTAGGTCGCTACTTTCGGCGAATTGATTAGAATACGAGTCTCTCCTGGTAATTCCACATCACGACCGCCGCTGAAGAAGAACGTAACATGAGGGTATTTCTCTGTTTCGGCAATACGAAGCTGCTTCATATTGTTCTGAGCCAAAACTTCCCCTAACGTGTTATCTAAGTCCTTTGGTTTATAGGCAACATAACCGTCCACCGATTCACTGAACAACGTAAGGCAGACATAATGCAGGTCTGTTGGGCATTTATCTCCACGGTCAAATCCGCGGAAATCAGCATTTGTGAATACTTGAGAAAGCTGGATTGCACGATCCGGCCTAAAGTTGAAGAACACCACAGAATCTCCGCTTTCAACTAAGCCAACAGGTTGACCTGCTTCATCTGTAATGACAGTAGGCATAACAAATTCATCATATACTGATTTTTCATGAGATTCAATAATAGCTTTCATGGGATCCGTATATTTAGGGCCATCGCCGTAAACCATCGCACGATACGACTTTTCTGTCCGCTCCCAGCGTTTATCACGGTCCATCGCATAATATCGACCTTGAACCGTAGCAATCCGACCCACGCCAACTTGGTCGATCTTCTCTAATAAGCGCTCCATATAATGCTTAGCGCTGTCTGGCGAAACGTCACGACCATCTAAGAAAGCATGAATATACACATCCTCAAGCTGCTCTTTCTTAGCCAGGTCAAGCAGTGCGAATAGATGCTCAATATGGCTGTGTACACCACCATCTGACAACAAGCCATACAAGTGCAGCTTCTTGCCGTTCTGCTTCGCATGTCGAACGGCTCCAAGCAAGGTTTCATTATCGTAGAACTCACCTTCACGAATGGACTTCGAAATTCTCGTCAAGTCTTGATACACAATTCTTCCTGCACCGATATTCAAATGGCCTACTTCTGAGTTACCCATTTGACCTTGTGGCAAGCCTACTGCCTCACCACAAGCTGTTAACGTGGTGTGAGGGTAAGTGTTCCAGTAACGGTCAAAGTTAGGTTTCTTCGCTTGAGCTACGGCATTGCCATTGACTTCATCACGAAGTGCAAATCCATCCAGAATAATAATCGCAACCGGTTTGGGTCTTGCCATTTATTGCGCCCCCTCAACGAGTGCGATGTAGGATGCTGGCTCTAGGCTTGCTCCGCCTACAAGTGCGCCGTCGATATCGAATTGGCCCATGTATTCTGCGATGTTAGCAGGCTTAACACTTCCGCCATACTGAATGCGAACCGCATTCGCTACATCGTGATCATATAATTTTGCGAATAATCCGCGGATGAAGCTGATCACTTCATTCGCATCTGCTGCAGTTGAGGATTTGCCAGTTCCAATCGCCCAGATCGGCTCATAAGCAATGACAACTTTAGCTGCTTGCTCAGCTGTCAACCCTTGAAGCGCAGCGACGGTTTGTGTTTCGCAAACCTCCATTGTTTTACCCGCTTCACGGTCCTCAAGTTTCTCACCAACACATACGATAGGCGTAAGACCATGTTTGAATGCCGCGTGAGTTTTCTTGTTCACCGTTTCGTCTGTCTCAGCAAAATATTCTCTGCGCTCGGAGTGCCCGATAATCACATAGTCTACACCAAGCTCTTTCAGCATAACGCCGCTAATCTCGCCTGTGAACGCACCGGAATCTTCGAAATGAAGATTTTGCGCACCAATTTTGATGCTGGTTCCCTTAGCAGCTTCCACTAAAGCAGGCAAGTTGGTGAAAGGCGCACAGATGACACTCTCAACCCCTTCAACCTCTGCTTTACCTTTCACTTCGTTCATGAAAGTCACAGCCTCGGAGACGGTTTTGAACATTTTCCAGTTTCCTGCAATGATTGGTTTTCTCATGTATGTTACACTCCTTATTTATCGTTTAATGCTACGACACCTGGAAGAGCTTTACCTTCCATGAATTCAAGCGACGCACCGCCGCCAGTGGAGATGTGATCCATTTTGTCTGCAAGCTTGAATTTCTCTGCTGCCGCTGCGGAATCTCCGCCGCCAATGACGGTATAACCCGCTGTGTTAGCACAAGCTTCACCTACCGCACGTGTTCCGTGAGAGAAAGGCTCAATTTCGAACACACCCATAGGACCATTCCATACAACTAACTTGGATTCAGCAATGACTTTAGCATATTTCTCTCGTGTTTTCGGACCGATGTCGATGCCTTCCCAATCCGCTGGAATCGAATCAATGCTTACGATTTTCGTATTCGCATCCGCACTGAAATCATCTGTTACAACGATATCTTCAGGCAATAAGAAGTTCACGCCTTTTTCTTTTGCTTTCTCAATAAAACCAAGCGCTAGATCAAGCTTTTCGTTATCTACTAACGACTTTCCGATCTCATTGCCTTGTGCTTTTAAGAAAGTATAGGACAGACCGCCGCCGATAATGATGTTGTCCGCAATATTTAATAAGTTATTGATTACATCAATTTTGTCTTTAACTTTGGCGCCGCCTACGATCGCAGTGAAAGGACGCTCTGGGTTGCTAAGCGCTCTGCCTAGGACATCTAGTTCTTTCTCCATTAATAACCCGGCTACTGCTGGGATGTATTGTGCAATCCCTGCTGTGGATGCATGAGCACGGTGAGCTGCACCAAACGCATCGTTGACGAATAAGTCTGCAAGTTCAGCGAATTGCTTCGCTAATTCTGGATCGTTCTTCTCTTCACCCGGATAGAAGCGAACGTTCTCAAGTACTAGTACGTCACCATTACCCAGTGCGTTCACTTGAGCTTTAACAGCCTCACCAATAGCTTCGTCTGCCTTAGCTACTGGTTTGCCAAGCAGCTCAGACAAGCGGTTGGCCGCAGGGGTTAATCTCATCTCTTCAACCACTTGACCTTTCGGACGTCCCAAATGGCTGGCAAGAATCACTTTTGCTCCGTTATCAATTAAGTATTGAATCGTTGGTAACGTTTCACGAATTCTTGTATCATCTGTAATAGTGCCATTGTCTAGAGGCACGTTAAAATCTACTCTGACAAATACCTTTTTGCCTGTTACTTCTACATCACGAACACTCTTTTTGTTCATGTCTGGTTCCCCCCGACCTAATTAAGTTGAATAGTTTAATGCTTTATTCTAACGTCATTGAATCACATAATGGTGTTAGATACATGGAAAGAGGAGAATTGCTTCTCCTCTAACTGTGCCAGCGGCCATCAACTGGTCGCTGCGGTTCATTTATTTGACTGTAATTATAGGCCTTTTTGAGCGATGTAGTGAGCTAGGTCAACTACACGGTTGGAGTAACCCCACTCGTTGTCATACCAGGAAACAACTTTAACTAAGTTGTCGCCAACAACCATTGTGGAAAGTGCATCAATAGTGGAGGAAGCAGGATCTCCATTGTAGTCGCTGGATACAAGCGGCTCTTCAGAGAAGTTCATGATGCCTTTAAGCGGTCCATTAGCTGCTTCTTTAAGCGCTCCGTTTACATCTTCAACTGTAACATTTTTGCTTAGTTCAACAACTAGGTCCGTTACAGATACGTTAGGTGTTGGAACACGCATAGCCATACCGTTTAATTTACCTTTCAATTCAGGCAATACTAGAGCAACTGCTTTTGCAGCACCTGTAGTGGAAGGAATGATGTTCTCAGCCGCTGCACGAGCACGACGAGCATCTTTATGAGGAATATCTAATACAGCTTGGTCGTTAGTGTAGGAGTGAACAGTTGTCATCATCCCTTTAACGATACCAAATTTATCATTTAATACTTTAGCGAAAGGTGCTAAACAGTTAGTTGTACAAGAAGCGTTGGAGATTACAGTGTGTTGTGCTGGATCGTATTGATCTTCGTTAACACCCATAACTACAGTGATATCTTCGTTAGTAGCTGGTGCGGAGATAATAACTTTCTTAGCGCCGCCTTTAAGATGCGCTTCAGCTTTTTCTTTCGCTGTGAAAATACCAGTGGATTCAACTACGATTTCAGCGCCAACTTCAGCCCAAGGCAAGTTCCCAGGATCACGCTCAGCGAAAACTTTGATGTTCTTGCCGTTAACGATGATAGAACCTTCGCCTACTTCAACTGTCGCATCTAAACGACCATGTGTAGTGTCATATTTCAAAAGATGTGCAAGCATGTTGACGTCTGTTAAATCATTAACAGCAACGACTTCTACATTCGGATTGTTAAGTGCAGAGCGGAATACGTTACGGCCGATACGACCAAAACCATTGATACCAATTTTAACCATTTGGTATACCTCCTATAAAATGTTTTTTATTTTGTGAATTCATTTCATCATTTGCACAGCAGCACATCATGAAATGAATTCATATTTCAAGATAACCAGTCTAAGACAAGACCGCTTATCATTGATTGCAACAACGTGAATAACTTATCCAAATTTCAACATTTCCCTTGCTGCGGCTTCGTCAGTGACTAAGATATCGTCATGCCCATACTTCATCACAGCCGAGATTGCATGTCCCTTGCTCTTGCCGCCTGCTACGGCGATCACAACCTCTGTGAGTTGTATATCTTCTAATCGCAGGCCGAGTGTTTGCATTTTGTGAACCACTTTGCCATGCTCATCGAAATAATACCCGAACGCTTCAGCTAATGCCCCTTCTCCAGCTAAGCTATGAATCGTAGCATCATCAACCTTGCGCCGTTTAGCCATCACAATAGCATCTCCAATGCCATGAATGACAATGCGCGCCTTGCGAATGACATTCACAACCTCTTGGATATTCGGTTCCTGAATAAGTGATTGATAGGCATCCTCGCTCAGATGGTCTGGTACATGGAGCAGTCGGTATTGCCCGCCCGTACGCTTAGCCATATTCGAAGCGATGGTGTTCGCTTGAAGCTCCACACTTTCGCCTAAGCCCCCTCTTGCAGGTACGAACAGATTACCTTTCAGCTGCGAGCTTGATATGAGGCCATCTGCCACCTCAGCCATCGTAGAACCACCCGTGACAGCAATGACATCGTCTTTGTTCACAACCTTCTTTAATGACGCCGCTGCTGCTCTGCCCAGCTCACTCTTCACGTGGGGTGATAGCTCAGAGTCTCCCGGAACGACAAGCACCTTCTGAAGCCCGAATCGATTTCTCAGCGTATCCTCTAAGTCTGTTAATCCCAGCAGCTCTTTGATGATGGGCTCCAGTTCCTCAAGCAATAGCTTACCCGTATCACTGATTCGCATACCTAGGGGTTCTACAAGCAATAATCCTTGCTCTTTCAGAAAGTCCGTTTCCGATCTGAGCACTCGCTCAGTGATCCCGATCTGGGCTGCTAACGTTCGGCGCCCTACGATACCCGTAGCCATGATGTGGCGTAAAATGGTGTATCGTTTCTTCAACACTTCGATCACATCCGGCATCAATTGCTTCTGAATGTCCAGAATTCGTCTCATCGGTTCAACCCCGTGGTCATTAATTGTCCCGCCAAAGCATTTTAAGTCCCAGTAGGGGCAAAAAAATAAGAACTTCCCCTTTGACTATTTTATTCCAATGCCATATGAATTGCAAGCACAACGTTTCTACTTGTTTCTTCTTACATAAAATTATTACATAAAATTCATTCGTTTCTTTCGTCTAATGAGCTTGATTTTTGTACGTCAATCCCCTATAATTAACGTTGCTGTTAATAGAATATGCGCTCGTGGTCCAATGGATATGACGTAGGCCTCCGGAGCCTGAGATCGAGGTTCGATCCCTCGCGAGCGCGCCATTATACATATTATTAAGCAACCGCTTGATCTTAGTAGATCCTGCTGTTGCTTTTTTTGACTCACTGCAGCTTCGGCATCCAATCTATGTTTGACCTTCCTTGACCTTTGAACTGGGTTTAGGTTATGATATAGTACAGATAATGTTAATACCTTACATCTGAAAAGGAGGATGTTCCATGAGTTTTATACCTATGGTCGTGGAGCAAAATAACCGCGGCGAACGTGCTTATGATATTTATTCCCGCTTATTGAAAGATCGAATTATTTTCCTAGGCAGCGGAATCAACGATGCTGTGGCAAATGCAGTGATTGCTCAGCTTCTGTTCTTAGCAGCAGAAGATCCTGAGAAGGATATTAGCTTGTATATTAACAGCCCTGGAGGATCGATTACCTCGGGTATGGCCATCTACGATACGATGCAATTTATTAAACCTGACGTGTCGACCATCTGTGTCGGCATGGCTGCAAGTATGGGGGCATTCCTTCTTACTGCAGGCGCGAAAGGTAAGCGCTACGCCTTACCGAACAGCGAAGTGATGATTCACCAGCCGCTGGGCGGAGCCGAAGGGCAAGCCAGTGATATCGAGATTCGTGCCAAGCGGATCTTAAAAATGAGAGATAAGCTAAACCATATTCTTGCCGATCGTACCGGCCAGCCGCTGGAGCGCATCGAGAAGGATACCGACCGCGATTACTTCATGAGCGCACACGAAGCTTTGGACTACGGCATCATCGATAAAGTCATTGAGAAGATTTAATGCGCAAAACTCCCTTGATCATCAAGGGAGTTTTTCTGCATATAGGGCCTTTAAGAATGGTTAAAGGGGCTGTCCACAGTCAACGATCACGACTATGACACAGCCCCTATTCATACAATATCCTTAGGTTATAGTGCTTAATGGTTCTCTAGTTCTTCTTTGCTTACTAATTCAGTTAAAGCCGTTACAGCTTGTTCAGAATCTGCACCATCAGCAGAAATGTATACTTCAGTTCCAGAGCTAATCGCTAAGCTCATAATCCCCATAATACTTTTCGCATTAACCTTCTTTTCATCTTTCTCTACGAAAATTTCGGATGAAAATTTATTCGCTTCCTGTACAAACAATGCCGCAGGCCGGGCATGCAACCCTGTCTTCAGCTTAACCACAACTGGGCGCCTTGTCATGCAACCTTACCCCCCATATATACAAGTTTAACTTATGTTTATATAATATAACGTTTTCAAGGCCTAATCACGTTTATTATAGCATTATTATTAAGAATTGCACCAGAAAATTAAAAATTTGTTTGCATTATGAATGCAGCTGTGACGTTTTTCTTAACTTATCCGCCAGCTCATCAATTTTTCTTAATCGATGATTCACACCGGATTTGCTCACCTTCCCAGACAACATTTCGCCTACTTCCGTGAGATTCATATCAGGGTGCTGCAAACGAATCATCGCTACTTCCCTAAGCTTATCCGGCAGACTTTCGAGGCCTACCTGCTTCTGCAGAAACTTTATGTTCTCAATTTGGCGCATTGCAGCGCCAATCGTTTTATTCAAATTCGCGGTTTCACAATTCACGATACGATTGACCGAGTTTCGCATATCCCGCATAATCCGCACGTCCTCGAACTTCAGGAGGGCTTGGTGAGCACCAATAATATTGAGAAACTCAATGATCTTCTCGCCTTCCTTCAAATAGAAGATGAACCCTTTCTTGCGTTCGATGCAACGCGCATTTAAGTCAAAGCTGTTAGCCAGCTTGCACAAAGCCTTGCAATGCTCTTCGTACATCGAGGCAATTTCTAAGTGATAAGAAGAGCCTTCGGGATTATTCACAGATCCTCCAGCCATAAAGGCCCCCCGCAGGTAGGCACGTTTGCAGCAATTTTTGCGTATGATCTTGCTGTCGATGCCCGGTGTGAATATGAATCCCTCCTGAACGATATGCAAGGCCGATAATACTTCTTGTACTTTGTGCGGAATTCTAACAATATATACATTATTCTTTTTCAGCCGCATCTTCTTTCGCACTAACAGCTCAGCATGCAGCTGGAACATCTCTTTAATCTGGGTATAGATTCTTCTAGCTATGGCTGCATTCTCTGTCGAAATATCTAGTATGATCCGCTGGTTGGACAGCTGAACCGTCCCATTCATTCGTATCAGGGCTGACAGCTCTGATTTTGTGCAGCAAGTGGGCTGCTCGATCATCGTTAGCTCTTTTTTTGTCTGGGCCGCAAATGACACGGACCTTCACCTGCCTTTATTCATTCCATCCATGGCACATCATGAAATCGATTCCTGGATAAGCTCAAAGATGTGATCGCTTAATTTCTCAGCATTATGCCGTAATAGCGTACGATACATCACAAACTGATCAGCAATGACATTGTAACCTTCCTGCCTTAAACGTTCCATGTCAACTTCTACCACATTCGCACCCTTCTCTGCATATCGGGCTTGAATATGAAGCGGTATCTCACCGTTATTGACAATCACGTGATTGAACACCTTCTGACCAATATGCTCTTCTATGGCCTTTAGATGATCACTTACTGAATAATCATCCGTTTCACCCGGCTGAGTCATGACGTTACAGATAAACATTTTCACAGCATTGGACGCTTTCACGGATTCAGCAATTTTGGAAACTAATAAATTGGGCAGGATGCTGGTATACAAACTCCCCGGCCCTATGAGAATCGCATCAGCCTCTAAGAGGGCTTCGATGGCTTCATCAAGCGGCGGCACATCCTCCGGCTCGATAAACACCCTCTTAATCTTCTTGCCAATCTTGGGAATCCGTGATTCACCAACCACGATAGACCCATCATCCATTTCTGCCTTTAACACAATAGCTTCTCCCGCAGCAGGCAGCACTCTCCCTCTTACAGCAAATACCCGGCTCATCTCGCGCACACCCGTCACGAAATCACCGGTAATATCATTCATCGCCGCAAGAATTAAATTCCCTAAACTATGCCCTGCCAAACCGTTGCCTTGCGGGAACCGATACTGCAGAATTTTAGCCATCATCGGCTCGACATCAGCAAGTGCAGTCAAGACATTACGAATATCACCCGGCGGCGGAATCTGCAGCTCTGTCCTTAAAACCCCTGAACTGCCTCCGTCATCTGCAACTGTAACAATGGCCGTGATATCCAGCGGTTTTTTCTTCAGCCCTCTCAGCATGACTGAAAGACCGGTTCCGCCACCGATCACCACCACTTTAGGCAGATTATTCGCTTGTAGTTCATTAGACAACCGCTTCACCTCTTATCGTCGATCCCGTTCTGAATCTCGATGACTCACCCTCACGATTTCTGTTTCCCCGTTACCGAGCACTTTTCCTAAATATTCAGCGATTGCTACAGAGCGGTGCTTCCCGCCTGTACAGCCAATCCCAACGACAACCTGGCTTTTGCCTTCATTTGCGTATTGCGGTATCAAGTATTGGATCATATCCAGCAGCTTCGCAAGGAAAGTCTGTGTTTCCGGCCACTTCATAACATATTCATATACATCAGGATGTTGTCCCGTGTTCGGTCTTAATTGGTCCACATAATGCGGGTTTGGCAGGAACCTGACATCAAACAGCAAATCCGCATCAATCGGAACACCATACTTATATCCAAAAGACATAATATTGACTGAAATTTGGTTTTTTCCGCTGTTCACAAATTGGCTTGTAATCCGTTGCTTTAATTCACTCGGCTTTAAGCGGCTCGTATCTATGACGCGATTCGCCTGCCCCTTCAACTCTTCCAGCAGCTTACGCTCGGCTTGAATGCCCTCAAGCGGCAATCCTCCCGGAGCTAACGGGTGTCTTCGGCGACTTTCCTTATAACGCTGTACCAGTACCGAATCCGTAGCATCGAGAAACAGTATATCTACAGAAAGGGTATAATTCTCGCGGATCGTTTGAAGCGATTCGGATAACGCTGTGAAAAACTCGCGTCCGCGCAGGTCAATGACCAAAGCCACCTTTCCAATTTTCCCATGTGACTGTTCAACAAGCTCCGCAAATTTAGGTATAAGTACAGGCGGTAAATTATCCACACAGAAAAAACCTAAATCCTCAAGACTTTGGACGACTAATGTCTTGCCGGCACCAGACATCCCGGTAATAATAACAAGTTGAGCTAAAGCGTTCTTCTCCTCCACCCTTGATCACTCCTTCTTCCGTTCTTCTATCGCAACTGCAATCCAGCTGCGCCAATCATTCCGGCATCATTCCCTAGCATAGCGGGCACAATTTGCGTATCTTCATGGAATACATCTTGGCTGCAGTTTTGGAAATGCTCGCGGATTCGGTCGAATAGAATATCCCCCGCACGCGATACACCGCCTCCCATAACAATGCGCTCGGGATTCAGAACAACGGTCACTTGAGCAATCGCTTTTGCCAAGTAAAATGCTGCACGATTGACGATGCGCAGCGCAACTTCATCCCCGTCCCTCGCCGCATCGAACACATCCTTGGCCGTGATGCTCTCCACCAGGCTTAAGCTGGATTTCTCACCGCGTTCGACTGCATCATTAGCCATGCGGATAATCCCCGTTGCAGAGGATACGGTCTCCAGACATCCTTTCTTACCACAGCCGCACTGCACTGCTTCAAGATCCGGCACTACAGAGAGATGACCTAACTCCCCCGCCATCCCCTTGGAGCCTTGAACCAATCTGCCGTTCACAATGATTCCGCCCCCTACGCCGGTCCCAAGCGTAAAGCAGACGACATGCGATAAGCCTTTACCCGCTCCGCTCCATACTTCTCCAAGCGCGGCCACAT
>CAYUSG010000078.1:0-18507 GCA_964447355.1 uncultured Paenibacillaceae bacterium | reverse complement strand
CCTCATCACGTTGGTTCAGCTTCTGCGGCTCAACAACCCACCAGTTTGAAGAATCAAAAGCCAGCACACCGATTGTATCTTTATCCCTCATTAATTCTACTGTACGCATGGCTGCTTCCTTAGCCAGTTCAATGTTCTGTCCTACCATGCTACCAGACTTATCCATGACGATCATGAGCGCCAAAGATGGAATTTCACGCTTTCCTCTTAAATCCATGTAGACCGGCAGCGCGTCTTCAATCGGCGTCTTGAAATAGCCTCCCAGTCCATAGCTTTGATCCCCACCAACCATTATCAAACCTACACCCAAATCTCTCACAGACTGTTCTATAAACTCCATTTTATGCTGGGAAATCCGAGTAGCAGGCACGTTATTCAATATGATACTCTCATATGCTGTATAATCGGCCAGTTCATTAGATAATAATTCAGGCAGCATCACATCGTAAGGGATAAGTCCAGCCTCAAGCACTTGTGTTATATTTCCCGAGGCACCTGGCGTACCTTCAACAACCAACACCTTAGGTGGTCCGCTCACCCTGCTTAATGCGTAAGCTGTATTGTTGGCTGCTTGTGTATCACCTTCTACATAAACTTCAGCCCGATATCTGTGAAAGCCAGGCGATTGGGCTAAGCTCTGCAATGCAAATCGATTCTCACCGCGCTCCAAAGCAATGGTTTGGGCAGAGACTTCTCTGTTATCCTCGTAAACCCTTAGGACTGCAGACGTTTGTTCTGTACTGTTAATTTGAACCTCGAGATTAAATTGTTCAGCTTGGAATAATGTTTCCGGGACCTTAAGTGTTGCTACTGAAACGTCCTTGGCTGCTTGTTGTTCAATGGGCAGCACATCAACAGCAGTCCCTTGATTCCTCAACAATTTGGCTTGTTCAAGCATATTGCCGACATTTTCTCGGCCATCACTGATCACAACAATTCTGGCTGACGCATCATCTTTAGCCATGCTTCCTGCTAGCTGCATCCCCGACGCTAGATTGGAAAAGGAGCCATTGAGTTGTCCGTTAAATTCAAACTGATCCAGCGGCTCCAGACTGACACCACGCTCCACAATCGACTGGTAACCTGTAGATAGAACAGACACAGAGTCGTCAATGTCCTTCCCTTCGGAAGCTTCCTTGATCCAGGAAAGCACAGCATCAGCATCCGGCATACTATCTGAGCGATCTACTAGGAAGAATACCGACTGCCGCTCAACCACCTTATACATTTGCAAGCCCGCTATACTCACAATCAACAGCAGCACAATCGCAGTTCTAATGCCAAATGCCACATATTTTCGCAAACCAGTTAATCTTACAGATCGAACAAAGCTCCATATCAAGATAGGAAGAGCTGGCAGCAGCAGCAACAGCCATAAGGGAGACTCAAATTGCAGACCCACGTTGGTACACCTCCCATTCAGCAAAAATGACGATGAGGGCTGCTAGAACAATCCATGCCGTCATAGGATACGGCAGCTGCGTCTCGTGCTTATCATTCACTTCAGAGGCATTCTCATCCGAGCTATCAGCAAGATCTGCATTTACGAATTTGAGCTCCGGCTGATAGGATAAATTAGACTCTCTAGGGTCCATCATCGCTTCGAGATAATAGGAAGCTACAATATCGCCATCTGGATTCTTAGTTACAAATTGGTATAACCCATGGACTTCTGGCACGATTTGTTGCGTAGTTAATATCCCATCCGTCGTTAAGGCATCTATCGAGGCCGAGAACGTGTCCAGCTTGGTCCACTCCGCATGGGATGCTTTGGCTGACAGAGGCATTTCTTTCGTTTCGCCTGCCACAAATTGGCCTAGACTGCCTCCCTTTTGGCTGCTCAACCACTCTACAGCATTTTGAACGAGAATAGGAAATTCCGAGCGCAGAGGCAAGTCAGTCTGATCGAAGGAGAATGTGAATGCTAGACGCGGCTTACCTCCATCCGTTCCCGCGAATACTAGAGGTAATCCGTCTGATAAAACAATCGGTTTGCCTCCCCAGCTTACACCATGAACCTGCATGGCTTCAGCAATGTACACCTCGCTAAATTGCAAATATTGAGTTACTTCATGCTGCAAGATTTCAAATTGCTGCTTAGGGACAACAAGATCCGCCTGTTCACCAAAACCCGTAGCAATGTACCACACAGGGAGGTCTTGAAGCCAATTAGACCACGCCTCAGTGGAATAGCCTGATTCAGGAATTCGGTCGAATATGACGAAATCAATCTCTGCATCCGGAATAATCCATTGTCCTTCTGCACCCTGCTGTGCTTTGATCACAGTGACATCTGAAAGCTGCAATGCTTTCTCGAGGAAGAGATTCCCTTCTGTCAGTAATAACGCTGTTGTGCCTTGATCATCATTCAAAAACGCATAAGCTGTATTGTCTTGCAGCAGAACATCTCCCTCTGCCTCGAATTGAAAACGGTAATAATCCGCCACAGGTGCTTGGTCAAGATATAGGCTCCTTTGTTCCCCTGCCGAAAGTTTCAACGGAATAACTTTCACTAGCGTTTCCTCTGCATATAAAGAGGCTGTCAAATCCAGATCCTTATCTCCCCAATGCTTAAGAGTAACTGCAGCTGATACAGCGTCAGCTAGCTCTTCAGCGGTCGATATATCGCGCTTCACACCAAATTGCAACACACTAATATTAGTTATTGAATCATCCTGTATGCGCTGAATTTCTATCGGTCGATCAACATAAAGCGTAGTGTCCGCATCCACCCATTGACCGTCAGTGAACAGCACCACTTGAGATTGATCGTCCTCCCTCGCCAGTGCAGAAGCTAGAGACATCGTCTCCTTATATGATGCTTTTCCGTCATATGCATGAATACCCTCGATAACAGGTCCCCACTGTTCATTCATCTCAGAATGTGCAAGCACAACTTCTGGTGCTGCACCATTCGTAAGCAATGTTAATGATTGAGTATCATGCTCATCAAGGTACGTCATTAAACTTTGCTTAGCCTGATCTAATCTAGTTGTTCGATGACCTTCGCTATCGGTTAAGGTTGCTTGCATGCTGGCAGAACGGTCCAGCACAGCAATGACGTGCGCTTCAGAAGGTCTATCTACCCATAACTGAGGCTGCATCAGAGCAAGCACCAACAAAGCCGCGGCTAACAGCTGCAAATATAACAACAATTGATGTTGTAATTTCTGCCAAGGGCGATTTGCTTCGATATGCCTCAAAGCACGGTGCCATAGCAAATGGCTGGAAATATCCGTATCGATATATTTACGTTTGAACAGATACATTATTAAAATCGTTGGAAGCGCTAATCCAAACCATAATCCGCTCAACGCAGAAAAGAACACGAAGTTCACCCCCCAAGTGAATCCATTTCATCGCCTCTAAGACAACAGCCCTTGACTGCGAAGCATCTGAAAAACTGCTGTTTCAATATCCATATCTGTTCGAACCAATACATAAGACATCCCACGCTCGTAACAAAACCGCTGTAAAGACCTGGTATAATGCTGAACCGCCTTCTGATACTCAGACAGCACTTTAGAAGTCATAGCCACTTCCTTCCCCGTCCCGCTTTCGCTGTCTATTAAGTTCAAATCACCAGAAAGCCGCGGATCCCACTCATCAGGTGATAATACTTGCACCACGACCACATCTTGCTTGCAAGCCTGCAGGTAGGATAACGAATCCTCAATTCCTGAATCCACGAGAAAATCCGAAATCACCCAGGACATGCCTGGAAGCCTAGGAGAGAAAGCCGGATTCCTCAGCGCTTCAAAGTGACTGTCTTGCTGCAGCTGCGCGCCTTCAAGAACATCCATTAGGCGATGCGCTGCCCCCTTGCCGCGAAGATTCGGTAATCGAGTATGGATCGTATCGCCGAACATACTTACGTGCAGTCGGTCATAGTTGGACAGCGCAATATATCCAATACATGCGGCAAGCTGCCTGGCATACCAAAATTTATTCCGACCGCCACGCTGATCATTGTCGCCAAAATCCATCGATTTTGATGTGTCAACATATAGACTAACCTGAAGCTCCTGCTCATCTAAATACAACTTAATAAAAGGCTTGCCTGTCCGTGCATAAGCATTCCAATCCAAGCCGCGAATATCATCGCCTGGAACATATAAACGGTAATCCGCAAATTCTAATGAAGCACCCATCGATTGTGATTTGCGTTTACCCTGCATAGTGCCCCGAATTTTACGTCTGGCAACGAGTGCTGTCTGTTCAAGCCTCATTAGAAGCCCGCTGTCAACAAAGCTGCTCCCTGTCATCGTCTGCTCTCCATCTCCTGCAATATCTCATGGATAATCGAATCGGTAGTTACCTGCAATGCTTGACCCTCGAAATTTAAAAACATACGATGCCGCAGTGCTGGTACTGCTGTTTCGTGAATATCGTTATAAGAAATCTGAAGCCGTCCAGCCATCAATGCCCTTACTTTTGCTGTTGCAATCATGGCCTGTAATCCGCGTGGTCCGGAGCCATATCGTATATATTGTTTAACAGATGGTAAAGCCGAGGGATCTGCAGGGTGAGTCATCATCAAGACATCAGCCGCATAAGCCAGAACATCATCATCCACAAGGATATGCTTCACGCCCTCAATAATTTCTGTAACCTTGTCGCCGTCTGCTACTTTATTGGCTTTACTAGATTTAGCCCCAGTCGTTTGCTGAACAATTTGAATCAGCTCTTCCTTCTTAGGAAAATCTACGTCAATTTTCATTAAGAAACGGTCCAGTTGCGCCTCTGGCAAAGGATATGTCCCTTCATTCTCAAGCGGGTTTTGGGTTGCAAGCACAAAGAAGGGGCGAGGCAGCGTATACGTTTCCTTACCTGATGTGACCGTTTTCTCCTGCATAGCCTCCAGCAAAGCGCTCTGTGTCTTAGGTGTAGCTCGGTTAATCTCGTCTGCTAATACAAGATGACCAAATATAGGACCTGCTTGGAATTGATAGTTCGTTTCACCTTGGGCTCCAAACTGAATCACTTGCGTACCGGTAATATCTGCGGGCATCAAATCAGGTGTAAATTGAATACGTGAAAACGATAAATCTACGGTATCCGCAATTGTCCTTACCAGCATCGTTTTCCCCAATCCGGGTATTCCTTCAAGCAGAGCGTGACCGCCCGCAAAAATACACCACAGCAACTGCTCAACAACCTTGTCCTGCCCTACGATCACCTGTTTGATTTGCTCCTTCATGTCTGAAATCGTTTCTGTCCACGAAACAATTTGCTCTTTTCCTTCAATCACACCTGCTCCTCCTCTGCTTCACTTTAAAAGGGTGTAACCATACCTAACGATCGGGCTGTATCTCTGTGAAATAATCTCTTACTAATCCTTGCATGTTCTGGGGTAATGTATTGCGATCAAGTGACCGTCTGGCCTCGGTTTCGTACTCGACGAATACCTCCTCATAGGGGCGTGAAGCACCGTCTATCATTGGCGAAGAACCCGTCATCTCAATCTCGCCGCCACCGCCGTTTACGGGGCCTTGATCACTGTGGATATCGCCCCTGCCCTCCATGGATCTGGGTGTGCTTACAAGATTACGGCTTCCGTCACCAAAGCCGCCCGCAAGCCCTCCTTGTCCTGAGCCGCTGCCTTGGCCATTTCCGCTGCCCTGTCCGGTTCCAGGGTTCGAACCATTGGACCCTTGACCATTCGAATTAGGACCCCCGCTTTGTGCTCCGCTCTGCCCATTAGAACCACTTTGACCGGTGGGTATACCACTGGATTGACCACTTTGCTGCGACCATGCAGCTGCAATACTCCCATTACTCCACGCACCCGCTATAGGAGCGCCTTGTGCTGCAGCTAGTTGCTGCGCCATTTGTAAACCGTTACTTGCCAGCTGAGCACCCATCTTCGCAGCCATTTCAGCAAACTGCTTCTGCGCATCTAACTGCTTCATAGCTTCCGTCAGCGCTTCTGCTAAAGCCTGAATTTGTTCTTCAGTTAAGGGCTCTGTATCCCCGCCGTTTCTTGCCAGCTGCTCGGACATGTGAGCCATAGCCTCCTGCAGACGTTCCTGCGTCTCCTTATCTAGCCCCGCCGCTAATTCAGCTAATGGATTCAAAGTTTCAACAAGCTGCTGCTTAGTCTGTTCATCCATCGATGGCATTTCATCCTGCAGCTGTTGTAAAGCTTGTTCTAAAGCTTCGGAATCTGCCGCCTGCAGTCCCTTTGCCATGCCGCTTAGTCCTTCATGATGCTCTAGCTGAGCTAACGTCAAGTTAGCCTGCTGCTGTTTCGTTTCCCATTGCTTAGTGAGCTGATCAAGCTCCTTTAGTGTTTCTTCCATATCTGCTAAGGCTTCTGCAGCCAATTCAGCAGATTTCATCTCCTCCTGCAAGGAAGCGATTAACTCGTTTAATTCATGGGCCTCACGATATCTTTCTGCGGATGGACGTATCTCCTCAACTTGCTCTTCTAATAACGAGACTTGTTCCTCAATCCACTGCTGTTCCTCTGCTTTTTGTGCAACAAGATCATCCATAGCATTAGGCCAAAGGAGCAGCGATATCACGATTAAACACCCGGTGAGCACACCGATATAATACCTGTAAGAAACACGAAAAGGCAGATGCCTCCGCCTTTCCAACACATACTTATTTGCGGCTTGAACCGCTTCTTCACGCTGCAGTTTTGCGATCACGCTTGTATCTTCTAATCTACGAAATGCCGTTGTAATCCGTTCTTCTAAACCGCCTTGATCCATCATTTTGGCAGCCAATAATAACGTTGGCCGTTTTACTATAGACCATAGAATGCCGCACAACATCCCTAATCCCACTAAGCTTATAGCGTATATTCTATAGTGATGAATAGGGTATAGGAGGCCCGCTACAGCAACGATACTTGCTGCACCTAACCCAGCAATACTGCCGAGCATTCCCATGCGAAGCATGCTGATTAACTTCATCCGCTTCTGAACTATACGAATCAATGCTAATAAATCTATGTTAGGCATAGCGCTCTCCCTTTCCTTTTCGCGTTATGATGAATCAATTTCATAATTAGCAATACAGCGCATTAGAAATTGATTCTTATACCTTACTTTTTCTTAATACGGGACGAAGATATCGAATACTTAGTAAAATAGCTCCAGCAGACAAGATAGTGAACACAGGTATGAATACATGCCATAGTTGAAGCCAAGGTATTTGACGATTAAATACATCCTCTGAGAAACCAGGCTCAAAAATACTAATCAACGCAGCCATAGGGTTAAGGCTAAGAATAAAGCCGGGAACTAGACTGTTCGAGGAACGTAGAATCTCAGCTAGGAAAATCGCAGCAATACCGGTAAAACCATAGAAGAACAGCATCACACCATAGGTTGTAATGATCGAGATAACGGTTTTCTTAAATAAAGTTGAAAACAATACCCCGAAGGAACCAAAGACAATCATGACAAAAATGTAATATAAGAAAACGGATATTAATTGTGAAGGTGAAATACCTCCATATAAAAATACGATACTATAGATCGGAAGGGTCGCAATGATGATTAGCATCATGAAACTAACCGACGCGATGAGCTTACTTACAATAATCGTCGTTGAACTTTGCTGAGTGGTCAGCAGCATATTTAGGGTCTGCTTCTCTCTTTCGCCACTAATAACGCCAGCGGTTAGACCGGGAACGACGAAGGAGATCAGCACTAACTGAGCACCACAGAGAAAATAAAACAGCGCCCGGCTGTTCTCAGGATTAAGCACCCTGGTACCGTTAAACCCGTTCATCATCATAAACATGAACCCTAACGCCAACAACCCTATGGTGACCAGGTACAGCATGATGGCTAAAGGGGAGCGAAACGTCCGCATGCGCAGGCGAATTTCTTTCTCAAGCACTGGATTTATAAACCGATGACGCCAATTCATGCGTTCACCCCCTTAGTAATTTCTAAGAATACATCTTCTAAATTCGTCTGGGCCTCGCTGAACGAAATCAATGGAAAACCTTTTGCGATCAGTAAGCCAAGCAGTTCAGCTTGTTCCTCATCCTGACCGCTGAAATGCACGTGAATGCCTGTTTCATCCTCAAGTACCATCGATACATGCGCTTGATCTTTAAGAAAGCTCACAGCTTCATTCGTTTGAGCCATTAATCGAAGATGCAATATACGGTTCGTACGCATCCGATTCTGAATATCCTGCACTTTACCTTGAGCGATAAGGTTCCCATGTTCAATCACACCAATATCGTCAACCATTTCAGCCAGCTCCGGAAGAATGTGCGAGGATATAATAATCGTCTTCCCCATCGCCTTTAGTTCTTTAAGAATTTCCCGCATTTCAATGCGAGCCCTGGGGTCTAATCCTGAAGCAGGCTCATCCAGAATCAGAAGTTCGGGATCATGCACAAGACAGCGGGCCAAACATAAGCGCTGTTTCATTCCGCGTGACAACGAATCGACATAGAAATCTTTCTTATCCGTCAGGTTAACCAATTCCAAAAGCTGTGGAATCATCTGCTGACGCTCTGCCCTCGGAATACCGTAACTTGCCCCGTAAAAATCTAAATATTCCGTCGTTTTAAAATTATCATACACACCGAAAAAGTCAGGCATATAGCCAATTAGTTTACGAACTTCCTTCGGGTGCAATGTCACATCATAACCCCCGACTTTAGCGATTCCAGACGTAGGGCTAAGCAGAGTGGCTAGAATAGACATAGTAGTCGATTTACCGGCCCCATTCGGTCCAACAAATCCGAAAACCGTCCCCTTTGCGATCGTCATATTTAAGTCATTTAATGCGGTAAATTGACCGTAGCGTTTCGTTAAATGTTGAATTTCGATCATGAGCCCACAGTCCCTTCCAAAGCAAGATTAGGGAAACGGAACATCGTCGTCTGCTGAGTGTTCGTTACACGTAAACGAATGGCTCCCCCTGGTGTTATATAGTCAGAAACCGAAGTCAACTGTGTTTGCTGCTGCAACTCCAGCCGTTCCCAGCTTTGTAATTGTTCATTCCATATTTCTTGTGTCAGAAACGGGGGATTCATTTGACTAATATTCATGTGTTCATACTGCACATCCTCAAGCTGAGGCAAACTATATTCAAATACAAGATGTCCCATTCCAATTTCTACTTCAAACTGTTCTGGATAAGTGGCATATGAATCAACTGAATTCTCAGTAACGACCGGAGTCAAATGACCATATGGAATAAACACTTTATCATTAGAAACTAAATCAACATTCACAGGCTGAACTAATAAATTAAGCTCATCAATCGGAACATCCTTATCATTAATGAGAATCGTATGATCTGCAGTTCGACTATAGCCAAAGAAAATCGGTGTACTTACATTTTTATTGATTTGCTTTTGCAGAGCTGTAATTAAGAGCGCACGTTCATGCACTGGGTCATCTGGATAATTATGCGGATAAATCATATTAGCTATATCAAAAAAGTAATGATAGTTAGCACCCATACCTGGATTGTAAGCCATTTTGAAGGACTTACTCTCTCCCGGATCAAGTGAACCAATTTGAACATACTGCATATTCATAACGAAAGTAACATCTTCTATAGCATGCTTAGTATCATTCTTTACCTCACCAGAAACAGCATTAGCTTCATATTGCATCGAATATGAGAGCTGTCCCCAATCCTCGGATGCGGTGTTCTCAGCTGCAAGCTTACGAATGGACCAATAAGGCACATCCAAGAAATTAACCCGCGTTTGGCCATCTTCCTCCTTAATCGCTAAATAGTCGTTCCCTCGCAGGTTTCTTGTACCTCCGTAATAGTGATCTAGCGGCAGCACATGTTGGTTTTCGGTTAACGTCACTTCATAATCTCCGCCATTCGGAACGAAGAAAGCCATTGAACGGGATATATAATCTCGTCCATCCTCGTTTAATTCCACCACATTCAAAGACTGGGCTAATGTCGTATTCCGATCCTGAGCCCCAATCCAATAAATACATAGACTAGAGACAACAGAAATGGCTGGAATAAGAACCCAAGCCCATTCCCTCTTATCAAGTCGTTTCAATATCAAGTATAGGATAGGCGCGGCAATTAGAATATAAGCGAAAAATACCCATATTAAAGCCCCGAAGGACGGTGGGACTAAGCTAGGAAAGTAATCAAGGGCATTGTTAAGTTCCCACACATCCGGTTGACCATAGGTCTGATGGTTTGCACCGATATCACTGCCGGCATCACTGAACAGCTTCGCCCATAAAGCCTGATTACCATTCCATGAAGCTATTGGATTCAAAGATAAATCATATGCAGCATACCATACATGGCCTTGCCCTTGATCCGCAATAACATATAGCGGGACTTCGCCTTCTTTCAGGACGACGTCTCCTCGCTTGCTTGTGCCGTTAGATAGCGTGAAGGGTTCACCCAAATTCAATGCTTTGCCTGAATGTTTAGTTAATGAAGATAATTCATCTACGGATAAAGTTCCATGTACATCGATGGGTGAAATATCTTTGAAAGCTTCAGCTGATTTAGTATAGCCTGCGCCACCAGCTAACACCAAGTGTCCACCGCGGTTCGTCCAAGCCTTAATCGCTTCTACCTGATCATTTGACAGTTCCGTACTAGCAAAATCGTTGATCACCAGCATCTCGAGCCCATCAAGCATAAATGTATCGCTAGGCAATGATGCTTCATTCAGCGGATAGACCAGCACTTGAACATTAGGTTGTTTTAACAGAGTGAGAAAATTCATCGTATCTGGATCTCTAGCCAGCACCCCAACCTGAATGGTTTCTAATCCAAGTGTACCCGCTGATAGAGACACCGCACCTTGTTTAAAAGGCACCTTCTCACCGCCATAACCACCACTGTAAAACTGTATGGCATTATTATTACGGTTATAGGTCATACCGGGGACTGACATCCACACCGTTTTCGTACTGTTACGAGGCAAGTCAATATGTTTCAAATAAACCACGTCATTCTCATCAGAGGGATGAGCGATATGGATAGCAATATCACCGGAAATATCGTCCCCTGGATTAGTAATCGTTAACTTGACAGGGCCTGTCTTGCCTTCTTTCAGCTTACCTTCAAAGCCTGTTTCAATCTGAATGGATAATGGTTTTGTATCTGCATGCACAGATGACGGTAGTACGTTGAAAAGTCCCGCAGTCATAGCAAATATTAATAAACATGAAATCATTGCATGCATCGGTTTAAATCGAAATTGTAAATGTAATGGGCTCAATGATGGTTCCCCTCCCTTGTAAACTACTCTTTTTTTAACGCTTGAAACCTACAAAAAGTTGCAGTTCTTCTTCCAATGTTGAATTATTTCCCGCCTAATCTCCTTATATTATCATGATCTAGTATCATTTGCGAAAAATCCATAATCAAGGTCTTTATACATAAAATAGGCCATCCAGTCTCGGATGACCCTATGCTTATATTTGTCTTTGTACTTAATACCTTGCACGTTTTTTAATCCACCCAAACCCAATGACAATGACAGTGAAAATAACTGGAACCCATACATGCAGCCAATCCCATGAACCATTGAGCCACTGTTGGATTGCCTTATCTTTAACAAACATCTCACCTGCAGTATAAGCTAAGATCCCTGCTCCAAGAAACATCAGAAACGTAAATTGATCAAGGAGCTTCATAATCAAGTTGCTGCCCCAGATAATAATCGGGATACTCATTGCGATACCTAATACAAGGATCCAAAAGTTTCCCTCGGCCACCCCGGCAATCGCAAGCACATTGTCTAAGCTCATAATAAAATCAGCAACGATGATCGTCCAAATCGCCGCGCCTATGGAAGCTGCCTGCCGAATGTGGCCATGGGACTCCCCTTCGTTCAATAGTTGTATTGCGATAGATAGAAGCATGATACCCCCAACGGCTTGAAGCCATGGAACCTCCAGTAAGATCACGGCTATGGCAGTGAGCACCAGACGAAGCAGTACGGCACCGCAAGCCCCCCACCAAACGGCCTGCCTCCGCTCGCGTTCAGGCAAATGCTTACTGGCCATTGCAATCACCACTGCGTTATCACCGCTTAATACCATATTAATAAGCATAATTTCAACAAGAAGTATGAGATGCTCCATTCATTGTCCACCCCCTTTAACGTTGTATGTCCAAGGGATGTTTTTTATGATAATTAACAAGAAACAAGCCATAATAAGCTTATAGGATAATGGAATGGTGCAGTATCGGCGCATCAAAGATGTGACAAAGTCTTGACTTTAAGAAAGCTCATTCCTTATAATTAGGCTTAAAGGGGAGTAGCTGTTACAATAAAAGTCGTCAATTCGAGAGAAATCTCCGGCTTTATTGGCAACATTCAACGTTGTTAGCAAGACCTTTGCCTATGTTGTGTTATAGGTAAAGGTCTTTTTTGTTTGTTGAAAACCCAACAACCCTGTAAATCTGTACCAATTACATATGAATAAGGAGGAGAAGCATTGGATTTTTTTTCATTTGAATTTTGGTCTGCCCTAGCAGCTATCGTGTTCATTGACCTTATCCTGGCAGGCGATAATGCCATCGTCATTGCACTTGCAGCTCGAAATTTACCCAAACACCAACAGAAGAAAGCTGTCATTTGGGGAACCGTTGGTGCGATTATCATTCGGGCCATTGCAACATTAGTCGTTGTGAAATTATTAGGAATACCAGGGCTATTGTTTATTGGGGGGCTAGTTCTGATTTGGATAGCCTATAAATTGCTCGTTCAAGAGGAGCAGCATGAGAACATTGAACCCGGCAAAAACTTATTAGCGGCGATTCGAACCATCGTCATTGCAGATGCAGCTATGGGTATTGATAATGTCATCGCTGTAGCTGGCGCTTCCGGCGGACATGAACTACTGGTTATTATCGGTTTGCTGATCAGCGTACCGATCGTTGTCTGGGGAAGCACCTTATTCATTCAACTGATTAACAAATATCCATGGATTATCTACATCGGTTCCGGGGTATTAGCATGGACAGCAGCGAAAATGATTACCGATGAGCACTTCTTAATAGAGGATTTTATGAAAGAATATCCTTTCATTAAGTACACAGTTATTGCACTTATCATCATTGGTGTGCTTGCTGCAGGTAAAATCAAAAATGCACAACTGGAAAAGAAAAAAGCAGTTCAACCCAGCTAACCATGCAAAACGGCTGTTCCTAAGATGTATAACATCTAAAGGAACAGCCGTTTTGCATAACACAATCACAGCCGTTAGAATAGTTCTTCTATCGCTGGGTTGCTTGGCTCATCTGAAGTAATAACAATAGTCACTGTATTGCGTACTGCCTTTTCCATTTCTTCTTGCAGCCAATCCATATTCTCTTCGCCATACTTAAGTACGGTAACACTCGGGTTGGTTGTGGGAGATTTCGGAACAAAAATAGTACAGCAATCTTCGTATGGCAGGATTGAAATATCGAAGGTATCAATCTTCTCAGCAATCCGAATAATTTCATTCTTATCCATTGTAATGAGTGGTCTGAGAATCGGAATGGAAACGACGCTTTCAATAGCATGCAGGCTGGACAACGTTTGGCTGGCAACTTGACCTAGACTTTCGCCTGTGATAATAGCCTTAGCCCCTTTCTCTTCAGCCATCATTTCAGTAATACGGAACATTGCTCTGCGCATATAGGTAATGAGCAGATTATCCCTGCCTTCTTGGCGCAGACGTGTTTGGATTTCCGTGAAGGGCACCATATGAAGGTGAATTTCTTTTGTGTAGGCGGCTAATTTACGTGTAAGATCAATAACCTTCTGTTGTGCACGTTCACTAGTGAACGGATAGCTGTGAAAATGCACCGCATCCACACGCAGCCCCCGCTTCATACTAAGCCAACCCGCCACAGGGCTGTCAATACCACCGGACAGCATTAGCATAGCATATCCGTTGCTGCCTTCGGGGAAGCCCCCTAGACCCGGGATCATTTCCGAGAAAATATAAGCCCCTTCTTCACGAACCTCCACAAACAGCTGTGCTTCTGGGTGGTGCACATCAACTTTAAGCTCCGGCATTCTCGGGAGAACATAACCGCCAACAAGCCGAAGCAGCTCTTGTGAATTATGAGGGAAACCCTTATAAGCTCGTTTGGCAGCCACTTTGAACGTTTTAGGCTGTGGATCTAATTGCTGCATCACGGTTAACGCAACCTTCTGGATGTCTTCTAAGACTAAGTCTGTTTTGATCACGGGGCTAAAGGAATGCAGTCCAAAGATACGCTTTAGATGCTCAATGACCTTTTCGTAGGGTTCATCATTTAATTTGATGAAGAAACGGCCGTAAGTTTTCTCAAGCTTAATATTCGGAAATGCTCGCAATTCACGACGAATTTGGTTCATCATGCGATTTTCGAATTGATTGCGGTTCCTGCCTTTAAGGGTCAACTCTCCTAATCGAAGTAAAATATAGTTCGGTTTCACTTGGTAACCTCCATCATTAAACGTAATTCCTCTGCCGTCTCAATACAAAGCTTCGCGGCCTGGTCAATATCGTTAAGGGTATGGGAAGCTGAGAAACTAATGCGCAGACCTGATTCCGCTGCCTTCTCATTCATTCCCATGGCCAGAAGGACTCGGCTTGGTTTAGGATCTCCTGATGAACATGCTGAACGGGTTGAGATGAACAAATCCCGCTTTTCTAATGCGTGTACCATCACTTCGGATCGAACTGACGGGAAACAAAAATGAACAATATGAGGTGCCATTTCTTCGAATCTGTTCGAGCCGGAGATCACGAACTCAGGGTAATCAGTCAGTCTTTGTATTAATTGTTCCCTAAGTTTATACATATATTGAAGGTCTTGCAGCCTTGATTGCTCCGTCATCTTTAATGCTTTAGCAAGGCCTGCAATCATAGGAACATTCTGAGTTCCAGACCTAAGTCCCCCCTCCTGGCCTCCGCCAGCAAAGAGCGGCTTAAGCCTAAGACCTGATTTAATAAAAAGTGCACCGCTGCCTTTAGGCCCGCCAAACTTATGTGCTGATAAGCTTAATAGATCGGCTCCCATTTTCCCAGGATTAACCGTAAGTTTACCTACGCTTTGTATAGCATCCACATGAAACTTAATTTTCGGATGAGCCTTTAGCACCTGTCCGATCGCCTCAACAGGCTGAATGCTTCCCGTCTCGTTATTAACATGCATAACACTGACCAGTATAGTGTCTGGACGAATCGCTTTCTCTATATCTGCTGCTCGAACCACTCCTGACGAATCCACAGGAACATAGGTTATTTCGAACCCCTCTTGCTCTAGCTGCTTTAAACATTCATAGACAGATGCATGTTCGATGGGTGTCGAAATAATATGTTTGCCGCGCTCCCTATTTTGATAAGCTGTTCCTTTAAGGGCTAATTGATTGCTTTCAGTTCCTCCTGAGGTGAATATCACCTCTTCTGGTTTGCACTCTAAAACCTTTGCAACAATGGAACGTGCCCCTTGGATGACTTGATCTGCCTCAACCCCCAATCGATGCAGCGACGACGGGTTGCCGTAATACAGTTTCATTGCTTTTGCAACCGTTTCAATAACTTCATCAAAGGGTGGTGTTGTTGCACTATAGTCCATGTAAAGCATCGCATGCCCCCTCCTTTCTTGCCCGCAACAAAAAAAGAAATAAGATCGATTCGGGCGAACATGTCCCTTCACTGATCTTACTCCTTCTTAGCTGAAGACCGTCACATTTCATTTCGCTTGCAGTACTTTTTCAACATAGCGCTGTGTTTCTTGCGGAAGCTGCTCCCATTTCAAACGTAAATCCTCAGTTGTTCTAATGCCCAGTCGGTCAATTCTTCCGGGCCCCGCATTATAGGCAGCTAACGCAACCTCAACTTGACCATTATATTTATTTAATAAATACGATAAAAATTTCGTTCCACCATTTATGTTCTGTTCGGGATCAAATGAATCCGTCACGCCAAGACCTTTTGCCGTACTATCCATTAATTGCATTAACCCTTTTGCACCTGCATGCGATACGGCATGCGGATTAAAAGATGACTCCGTACGAATGACAGCACGAATCAGCAACGGATCTACATCATATCGTCTTGATGCATCGTGAATAAGCGGGTCAAACGAGGTCGAAGTATAAGCCATCGTTCCTTTTAATTGCGATAACGGCGATGGGATGTTCATCGTCATTTCGTCATTTAATTCACCCGCATTTGAAACCCCAGTCGATTCTCGATTGCCAACAAGCAGCTGTTCCAATACCATATTAAAATTTTCCCACGTATTCACGGAGGACTGGCCGGATAACAATCCGTCTATTTGATTCATTGAATGCAGCTTTATGAATTCTTTAGTTACTAAGGGATTGATTTTCATAGGTTCGTCGCTCCACTTAATAGATTGGTTAATACATTTTCTTCTATTCTACACGGTTTCTGTCCATTCCGCCAGTCCTGCTGCGTCTTTCCTCAATTGGGCTTATTGAAACGTCACACCTTGTGCGCTTTACCCATACTTTATTGCAAGAGTCTAAGTGGCTTCTGCCTGTTTGACCAAGGGGGATAAACATCATGTTGACGTTCATGGCATTTATGGTTGCTTTTTTCTTCGCAGCGAATATCGGAGCCAGCGGTACCGCCGCTGCGATGGGAGCAGCCTATGGGGGGGGAGCCATTCCTAATCGAATGTTGGCCGTTTGTCTTGTCGCCTTCTTCGCCATCTTAGGCGCAAATATAGGAGGGTATGAAGTCACAACAACTTTAAGTGAAGGAATCATTCCAAATGATACAATTACGCTTGGAATGACGCTCATCATTCTTACTTCTGCTTGCATCACATTATTCTCGGCCAATCGATTAGGGATTCCTTTATCTACTAGTGAGGTTACAGTCGGTAGTATTGTCGGGGTGGGCATAGCCTTCAATCAACTTTATTGGGGTACTTTGATCATCATTGTGATCACGTGGTTACTTCTGCCTTGCGTTGCTTTCATTATTGCTTTCGTCTTAGGTAAAATTCTTAAACCTTTTGAGCGCCGCTGGCTTCAATCTAACAATCGCCTGATTAAATGGGGCTTAACAACGGTATTAATCTTAACAGGCTGCTACGAAGCCTTCTCAGCTGGTATGAATAATGTGGCAAATGCTGTCGGTCCTTTAATCAGTTCGGGCTTAATAAGTATGGAGCGCGCAATTTTGTGGGGCTCTCTATTCCTCGCTTTAGGGGCAATAGTATTAGGGGGTAAGGTATTAGAAACCAGCGGCAAGAAAATTACTCCTCTTAATCTTGTTAGAGGCAGTGTCGTCTCGTTTACGGGAGGATCATTAGTATTGATCGCTTCATTATTTGGAATACCCGTTCCATTAACCCAAGCTACAACAATGGCTATTATTGGTGTTGACGGAGAGCGTGCGGGGCTAGATATGTTTAGAAAGCCTGTCATTCGGAACATTATGCGTGTTTGGATTATTTCTCCTATTGCCTCTCTATTCTTGAGTTATTCTTTCGTTCAGGTGTTAATCATGCATTCTTTGACTTACGTCAGCATGTTATTCTTAGTAACATTTGGAATTGCATCAATATACGCACTCTCAAGAATAAAAGCCAATGAAACAGGTCAAACTCTCTTTATGAACAAACAACGCAAAGAGTATAAAGGGGATTGATACAATCATGAATAATGGGCTGACTAAGCTATTACGCCTCAACTTATGGTGGGTTTTCATACTGTTATTTATTGGCCATGGCATCCTCTATTATTGGGCTAATAATCCTGATTGGTTCTTACTGACCTGCTCTGCATCTCTTGTCGATACCGGCATCTTGGGTATGATACAATTTTGGGTTAAATCGAGAATAGAAGAAACCGACACTTAAATATCTTTTCAAAATGAGTTCACCAAGGTCATCCGGAGCTTTCTGGTTGACCTATTTTTTGTAAAAATTCTTACTATAGAAATTCAAATGCACTAACTAGTTCTGGTATAATAGGATGGGTTTTATAACTTTAGAAAGAGAAGGTGTTGACGTTTAATGGCAATGACTAAGAAAAAACGTATATTAAACGAAGTAAAGCAAGTCATTATGATCACCATAGGGGCAATAATTGCAGCCATCGGACTCGAGTTATTTCTAGTCCCAAATGATATTTTGGATGGTGGCATTATCGGTCTTTCTATTATTGCAGCCGAACTTAGCAACATGCAAATGAGCGTGTTTTTAATCATCTTAAACCTGCCTTTTCTATACATAGGCTACAGAAAAATGGGGATCAAATTTACATTACATACGTTGTATGGTGTTGTGGTATTATCATCTGCCACAGCATATCTGCATCACTTCGAACCGGTGACTGACGATCTTTTCTTAGCTACTATTATTGGAGCTGTCATACTGGGGACCGGGGTTGGTTTAGTTATTAGGACGGGCGGTGCGTTAGACGGTACAGAAATTATTGCCATATTGGTTAGTAAGAAAAGGCCTGTTTCCGTAGGACAATTTATTATGATTCTAAATGTGTTCATTTTTATTCTTGCAGCCTTATTAGTTTTTAGCTGGGAAACGGCCATGTATTCC
>CAYUSG010000077.1:0-18548 GCA_964447355.1 uncultured Paenibacillaceae bacterium | reverse complement strand
TATATGAATAATGGAAGGTGCTCTGATGAATTGGACGGGAAGATATCAGCAATATGATGCCGCCGCCTTTCGTAAGGATCTTATTTCAGGATTACTCGTGGGCATTATCGCCATTCCACTGGGGATGGCGTTTGCTATTGCCTCTGGAGTCAAGCCAGAGTACGGCATATATACCACCATCATTGCTGGTATATTAATTTCTATGCTTGGCGGCTCCAGATTCCAAATTGGTGGTCCGACCGGTGCCTTTATTCCCATTCTTTTCGCAATCGTCTTACAGTATGGGTATGAAAATTTATTAATTGCCGGGTTTTTAGCTGGAATTATACTTGTTCTCATGGGCATATTTAGGCTTGGCGTATTGATAAAATTTATCCCCCGTCCCGTTACGATTGGGTTTACGTCCGGAATCGCCGTTATCATTTTCAGCGGTCAAATTGCTAATTTTCTCGGACTTACCGGTATCGAGAAACATGAGAATTTTCTGCCTAACATGTACGAAATACTGACGCATCTGGCATCCATCAATGTCTACAGTCTTTTAACGGCGGCTATTTGTTTAGCGACAGTCCTGCTTTCACCCGTATTGCTGCCTAAGATTCCCGGTTCAATAGTCGGGCTTGTCTTATCAAGCGTTATCGCAGTCTTGTTCTTCAAAGGACATGTGACGACGATTGGTTCTTCGTTCGGAGCGATCCCGAGCACACTCCCCCATTTTCATTTCCCCGAAATAACTTGGGATAGAGTGACAACTTTGATTCAACCCGCACTTGTTATTGCCCTATTAGGGGGAATAGAGTCCCTGCTATCGGCTGTTGTAGCCGATGGTATGACCGGTACTCGCCATAACAGCAATCGTGAACTAATCGGGCAAGGCATCGCAAACATAGTGACACCTCTATTCGGGGGAATACCTGCGACTGGAGCCATTGCACGAACTGCGACGAATATTAAAAATGGGGCTGTCTCGCCTTTCTCCGGTATGATACACGGTATTGTCGTTTTTCTTGTACTCATTTTGTTTTCTCCCTATGCATCTAATATTCCGCTAGCAAGTATGGCTCCTATACTGATGATGGTTGCATGGAATATGAGTGAACGCAAGGAATTTGTTCATATCCTGAAATCGAGGACAAGTGATTCATTGGTTCTTCTAATTACCTTTTTACTTACCGTGCTCACGAATTTAACTACGGCCGTTGAAGTCGGCTTAATCTTATCTCTACTTCTGTTCGTTAAGCGAATGAGTGAGTTATTAAAGATGGTTAAAGTTTTACCTGACTCGGCGGACCCATACAAAAGGGTGAAGGCTTACATGGTCAGCGAACAACATGACTGTCCCCAAATCAGCATTTTTACCCTTGAAGGACCGCTGTTCTTTGGTGCTGCCAGTATGTTTGAACGATCTATCACGGAAATGGCCCCTTATGAAGCTAGAATTCTTCTTTTACGCATGTCAAAAGTACCCTATATGGATACCACAGGCGAAGCTAAGTTAGCACGATTAGTCAAAGATATGAAGAAATTAGGCGGGGTGGTCCTAATCTCGGGCATTCAAATGCAGCCCATGAAATTAGTTAAGAAAACGGGCTTGCATTTGCTTATCGGAGAAGACCGCTTTTTTGAGCATACGGGTGAGGCGATTAATCACGCATTAACTCTAGCGAACCTTAACAAATGTTTGGGCTGCACACACTCCGCATTCCGTGAATGCAGGACTAAGTCGGATTCAATTGCTAACTTCTAAGTACACATTATAACTTGTTAGGATCAAACGGCAGACTAATTCACAGAATCTTAAACGGAGCCCCTGCATGCGGGCTCCGTATTCTTGTTCTATCATTTCCAGGGGTACCCCATCTCCCTCAATCCGACATCCCATACTCTCATATTCCCTTCCAGGGTGAGGGTGAGCTCATCGGCCCCTTGAAAATAAATGGAGGACATCCCGGGTTCATGGCTTGAACCTTCTACGGACGTGGACAGATACTCCTGGCCATCGGCAATGATGCGCAAACCGCCATGAGCCTCCTCGTGATCGGGAATCCCAAAACTAAAGTAGAGATAAAGCTCCTTTTTGCCTAACGTATAGGTGTACGTTACCGTATCTTTGCCTTCTGTGCTATACGCATTATACTGGGGCTCTATGTTTTGTCCACCAATTTGGAAGCTGTCTCGCGTCGTTCCCGTCGATGAACTTATACCCCCGTTGTTCAGTTCGTTTAACGCAACGAAGTGGCCTAGTTCTTTAGTGAACACTTTTTCGACGATCCCAAAAATCCCCCAAATTCCGATCATGAAGACAATCGCAGCGATGCCCGTAGCAGCTATGTTTCTCCAGACCCTGCTTGTACGAAATCCGAATCTAAACGCTCCGAATCCGATTGCTGCGCCACAAGCGTTCTGAATAACATCGTTCATATCGAAGCTGCCAAGTAACGTAAGCGCCTGAACAGTCTCAAGCAAAAGGATACACAGGATGAATACGATCATGAATCGAATGAAGCCAGTTCGAACTAACAATGGGATCAAAATACCGAAAGGGATGAAGGCTGCGATGTTTCCAAAACTCACAGCGTCCATGATCGTGGGATGTAGAAGATCCGCCAGATCGGGCAGCCTGAAAAAACCATCCGGTAAAAATTGAAAGCTGTAGCCTGTCTCCCGCTCTCCTGTATCTACCCTGCCGAAAGCAAGAAACATATAATAAAGAATAAAAACGGTATAGCAGAGGGTTATAGCCGTAAGAACTTTACGGTGCTTGGTATTCATTATCTTCTCCTTTATTCACAAATACCCCGAAATACGAATATCAGTTGCCGTCCCAAACTAGATTCTGATAGATGTGGGGGATTTTTAATATATCTTTTCACACTGTTTTCTTCAGCTGACATACTTAAATGCATCTGAAAGGAAAGCGCCAAACATATACGCTGGCGCTCACACTACAAATTTTATTTCAATTGTCTCTGAAGAGTTATAACTGCTTGTGTTTTGGATATTATGATCTCGTCTCGATCCTGACGGTTCTTGCAGCGTCGTCCCAATTGACGGTCCCTTCCAGTGTCTCTATAAGGAAACGCAGCGGCAGCATCGTCGAATTACCGATAATAATCGCAGGTGCCTCAATCTGCACGGTCTCTCCGTTCACGAGCGCCTTCACACTGTCGACCCGCAATTCCAGCGACATGTCTCTTCTCGTCACGGTAACCTTACGTGCTGCACCATCCCATTGCACGGCGGCGCCGCTTTGCTCTAGAATGCCGCGCACAGGAACGTACGTATACCCGTTTCGCACGACCGCCGCTTGCGGCATCACCGGAAACTGTCCGTTAACAGCTACAGAGACGGCCTTCTGCTGAGGCACATAGGCGGTAATTTTGCGCAAGGAAACGACATAAACCGTGTAGTCCGTTCCAACGACGAGCTCCTCGTTTTCCTGGTAATTTACACTACCAACTTTTGCGCCGTTGCCTGTCAGCAATACCGCTCGGTTGATCCCATCCGTGGAATACATTCTGTCTAGCGAGAGATATCCATTTTCAGTCGGATACTCCAAACGGTATTTCCCTGGGGACAATCGCTTCCCAGTATGCCTGTCGACGAGATACATTCTTTGATTATGGATGCCATCTTCAAAGTACAGCACCTTTTCATCCTGGCTGATTCCCCTTAGGTTTACGATTGATCCCGTGTCAAACTGCGTTTCCCATGCAATTGAACCGTCCGCGTTCAGCGAAACGAAACGCTCCGTGCTGTACACACCGTTATTTTCGATAATCACATTCAAATAAATCTTTCCGTCAGGATCTTTAATGCCAAAATCTTGTCCCGTATAAAAGCTTGAGTCATTATTCACCTGATATTCCCAAAGCTTCTCTCCATCGCTGTACCGGTACGCAACCGTCCCGCCATCGAAGGAATTCAGCACGATTTGCCCGTTTGGACGATCTACCGTAACGAAATCGCCGCCGACCCTCTCAGGAACCGACCAGATCTCATTTCCGGTTTTCGGTGAAAAAGCAGTAAGTTGATATGACTCGTCCCCCAGCCAAGAGCACATGTTCGACATACTGCATGTCGTCCAGGTCAAGATCATATCGTTATCTATGATGACAGGCGCATGATAGCCAATCGGGATGTTCGTTTCTTTGTAAAGATCCGAGTGGGTTGCCATTTCCCACGTTTTCTTCCCTCCGTACTCGACGGCTATTAACCTGTTCTCGTCGCTTATGTACAATTGATCATCGTCTAGGGCAAAATTCTCTAGAAAGTCGACGCCGACCGATTCCAGAAGAAATTTGCTCGTCGTTTTTCCCGTTTTTTTATCTATCGTTATGATCGTTTCGTTTCGGTAGTCTAGATGGGCGGTATGAACCGACGCCATGATCGCATCGTCAGTGACCTCATATGTGTATACATAAAGATCATCCCGCTTCCACAGTACTTTGCCGGATGGTCCGATCTTTCCGAATTCGAGAACATCTCCTTGATTGAGCTCATGTTTGGCATAGATAAGTGACCCGTCAGCAAATACCTCGACAACCGATATCGTCGCATCGTAATCTGAACTGCCGGATGAGATAGACCAAGCTGGCATAAAACCGTCCGCCGATATTGCAGCCACTGATGCCCCTCCCATCGTAAACATCGCAACCACGATAGCCGCAACCATGCCAAGCTTTCCCCATATGTACCCTATACCTGTCCTTCTTCTACTTTCCAATGTTAATGTACCCTCTCTCGTGTTAGTCATCTTGTGAAGTTAAGCGTATCATACGAAGTAGAAAATCTGAAGCCCGCACGCGTCAATCCACGATACATCGCCTCAACCCTGCCTCCATTAAAGGAGATCTCACTCGCCTCGTTTATAATTAATTTATCTTCCATTCGCACCTCATCTCCAAGCTTCCGTCGCGGAGCTCTGCAGTCAATCGCCCGTTCATCTTCAACATAAGACTTGCGGCAATGGATAAACCCAATCCTGTTCTTCTTCCTGATCTTGACCGATCTGCGGTGTAGAAGCGTTCGAAGAGCGAGTCTATGTCTTTCTCGTTCAGATTGCTCGCTTCATTTTTGACGCTAAGTACAATGTTCTTATCGTCTTTTTTTAAACTTATGGCTGCCTTTCCAGTCGCATGCTGGATCACATTACCGATTAGATTTTCCAATACGCGCTTGACTGCCGACGGATCAACGTGTGCAACAATCGGTTCATCCGTTATTTGCAAGTCTGGTTCCAACTGCCGCTCATTGAATTGATCGTAAAAACCGGTCAACACTTCCCATAACAAAGCATTTACCTGCACTGACTCAAGCTTAAGTTGATAATCCGTAGATTGCACAAGGGACAACTCGAAAAAATCATGTAGTAAAGCATATAATCGTTTGGAAGTAGCTTGGATGATAGAGACATATTCTTTTCGTTTCTCGGCGGAGACATCTCCTCCATCCAATAATTTGATATACCCTATTATAGCTGTCAGTGGTGTTCTCAAATCGTGAGACATATTGGCGATCGCTTGTCTCAATTCGCGCTCGCTTCGTATTCGTTCTCGATTGGACTGAACCGCCAGATCAATTAATTGATTGATATTACCCGCAAGACCTTCGAGATCCTTGTCCAGTAAAGCAATGTCAACCTTCTTCTCGCTCAAGCCTCGATGAAACCGTTCAATTTGGACCGATAAGCTTCTCATCTCTTTTTTGATCCAGACGAGGCGAAGGAGACAAATGAACATAAGCAGGACTGCGAGGATTGCTACATAGATCATTTCCCCCTCCCCTCTCCTTATTTCACTTCTTTTCTCTTGAACACAAGGTTCCCGCCAAATACCAAGACCAGAATGGTAATGATACCAACCGACAATGACTGTAACACATCGGCAAAGGTCATCCCGATTCGAAAGGAATCGAGGAGATGATGGAAGATCGAATAATGATACAAGGTCTCCAGAAATCCGGGCAACGGTCTCATTACATCCGCTACAGAGATGAGTACTGCGAGGACTACGGAGATAATAATGGTTTTCCCGCTATCTTCCACAAGCAGCGCAACCAGCATCAATAAGGCAATGAACGCCATCAAATGAAGCAGGAACAAGCCAATCGCTCTTGCAAAATAACCAAGTGCCGACGGGTCAGTCATTTCGCCGAATCCGAACAATAGCTTCCCGCCAAAGATGACTAGCAGCGGACAGACCAAAGCCAGTATCACTGAACCCAGTGCGAATATAAGAAGCTTAGCTGAAAAAATAACACTTCTACGATTTCCACTCATGACGACGTTCTTGATGACACCGATCGTAAAATCATTCGCGACGAAAAATCCGGCAAGCGTACTCAAGAACAGCAAGAAGTAGAATGGGGTCGTCGCGAGCGCAAATGAAGAGAACAGTTCCAAACCCGCATCAACAAACCGGTTGCTCAGCTGCCACCAATCGATGGTTATCAAATAGTGAAGGAGTGCAAAGACGACCGTTGCGATGATAGCCAATGTCCAGAATACTCGATTCTTGCTGAGCTTGAACAGCTCCATGCGCAGTAAATTAACCAAGAAGTTCGCCCCCGATCCGTTTGGTAAAATAGGTTTCCAAGTCGTCGCCGCCAGGTGCAAAATACTCGATAACCAGGCCGTTGCTTGTCAAAGCCATAGATACCCTTCTGACATCGCGATGGAGGCTGTAAAGCTTGATCGTGCCATCCTGAAGAACTTCATAATCTTGCGTTCCCAATTGTCTCTCAAGCACGGCTGCAGCTTTACTCGCATCATCGACACGAATACGAAGATGCTGTTTGCACTTTTCATGTAATTCTTCATGCGTGATTTGCTCCAACAGTTTGCCCCTATGGATGATGCCGTACTTCGTTGCCATCTGATGGAGCTCGCTCAAGATATGACTGGAAATCACAATCGTTATTCCCATCTCGCGATTCAGCTTCTTGATCAGCTCTCTCAGCTCAACGATCCCCTTGGGGTCAAGGCCATTCGTCGGTTCGTCGAGAATGAGCAGCTCCGGGTCGCTGAGCAAGGCGATCGCCAGGCCCAAACGCTGCTTCATACCGAGCGAGAAGTTCTTTGCTTTCTTCTTCCCCGTATCCTGAAGTCCGACTAGGGCAAGCATATTCGATATACATGCTTTGCCCGGGATACCTCTGAGCAATCGATGTGCTTCAGGATTGTCACGTGCCGTCATATCGGGTAGTAATGTCGGGCTTTCAATGATCGCCCCGACACGCTTCCGAGCTTCAGTCAAACCCGATTCGCTGCTTTCTCCAAACAAGCTGACTGCTCCGCTTGTTGGCCAGGCTAGTGCAGTGACGATACGCAGCAACGTGCTTTTTCCGGCTCCATTTTGCCCGATTAAACCATATATATCTCCCTTTCTCACGTCTAAATTGACCTGTTCTAGGGCGGTCTGGTCCGTATACCTCTTCGTCAAGTTGAATGTTGTCAGAACAGCCTGTCCCACTAGGTTCTACCCCCTTTTATCCGATAATATATTCTCATCCCTGTAACGCATGCCGCGCTTGTGAAGATAATCGCAAGCAGAATCGCCAAAGCCGGCCATAGACGAAAAACATCGAGAGTTGTCGAACTATTGTCCTGCAAAAGAGGAACGATAAACATTAACCATCCTATGCCTGCAATTGGAATCAACTGAGGTGTTACCCGAAGATAAAATCGCAAGGCGGAATACTGTTGACGTCGAGCCGACCACTTCGGGCTGCGGATGATAGCTCTAATCCCCCTGCCTAGAGCGAGCAAGGTCAATAATCCGATTGAAAAATCGATTATGGTAGGTACCGGTGTCTTCACCGCGGCTTGTTGTCCCTCTGTCAGCTGGATAATTCCCGTGCTAATCTCATATGCATGTTCGAAGGTGGTGGTGAAGCTATTGAGCATTACAGCGACCGCAAACCCACTGCTCGGGACGATGTCTTGTTGTGACTGATAGCTTAACAAGGCTCCGCTATGCGAAATACGCTGAGGCTTTACATGCAAAGAACTGAGCGACCAGCCAAGCCCGTAGTGATCACTTCCCGGCTGCGGCGCATATGATTCATCCAACAAGGTTTCAGACAATAATCGTTCTCCTGTTGCGCTTACCCCGCCATTGGTGTGCATAGAGAGCCATTTCCCCATATCCGCCGCTGTAGTAACGACTCCTCCCGCGCCAGCGAACATTTCTTCCATCTCAAGGATAGGAATCGCCGTTCCATAAGCGGTGATATGGCCTTTCGGCAACCCGGGAATCACGTCTGTGGAGATCACCGGCGCGAGCGAGTCGACCATGCCGAGTCGAGTGAATACCTTCGCATCCATATACGCAGCGAACTCCATACCGCTTACGTTCTGCACCAGCCACGCCAAAATCCAATAGTTCGCGTTGCTATAAGAATGCTTTTCACCGGGATTCGATTGAAGCTTCCATTGTTGCAAACGCTCTACGCCTTCCTCCAAGGTATCGGCTCTAGGCACAATGATTGGGCTCGGAATCTCGGAAGTATGGCTGAGCAGTTGGCGTATAGTGACTTCTTGAAATCTAGGGTCGCCCATCGTTAGCTCAGGCAAATATCGTACTACCGGGTCGTCCAGCTGGATTGCTCCTTCATCAATGAGCTGCAGCACGGCGAATGCGGTAAACGATTTGGACAACGAACCCAATCTCATTAATGAATGTTCGTTAATGGGGCTTCCTTCAGAATCATGTCCGTAGCCTTTCGCTTGGATGATCTCGCCATCCTTAACGATTACAATCGATGCACCTGGCAGTCCGTTCCGTTTCAAATAACGATCAATATATTGATCAATTGCTTCCTTATCAATTTCAGTTGCGGCTTGTGTCGTCGGAGGAAATATAAGTACCGGGGCTAAAAGCACTATCGATATCATTGCTATAAGAAGTTTTCTCATTTCACATTCTCCTATCTGATCGGATGAATTCATTGTAATTACCAGATCCTAATAGAAGATTAATCAAAACCTTAAAAAAACATTAATGCATTACTTCAATCGATATCCCATACCCCAAATGGTTTCAATATATTCGGCTTCCGGGTTTGCCTGTGCCAGTTTCTTTCTTAAGTTGCTCATATATACAGTAATCGTGTTGTCATCGCCTAAGTAAACCTCTCCCCAAACGGCTTCAAATAGATTCTGCTTCGCAAATACTTTCTTCGGATAAGACATTAAGAGCTCCAATACCGCAAATTCCCTCGCGGTCAAGATCACTTCAGCACCGTTTACCGACACCATTTTCGTATCTAAATTCAAATGAATGTCTTTATGTGTCAATAGACGAATTGGATCAGCTGGTGCGACACGTCTATATCTTCTGAGATGGGTGTCTATCCTCGCGGATACCTCTTCAACATCAAAGGGCTTCGTAATGTAGTCATCCGCTCCCATGCGTAAAATGGAGACTTTCGTATGCTGCTCCTCTTTGGCCGAAATAATGATGACGGGGAACGGACGGTCAGACCCCAGTTTACATAGAATTTCTTCACCATTTAAACCGGGAAGCATCAGATCGAGCAATACCATACTCCATTCCTTCTCTTCAGCTAAATACAACAAAGCTTCCGTTCCAGAATAGGCTGGTTGTGGTACATATCCACTATTAGTTAAAATTTCGCACAGTAATTTACTAATTTCATTATCATCTTCAACGACCAATATTTTTATGCTACTATCCATTTCATTCACTCCTCTCCATCTAGAGCTTTCAATAAAGATCTGGGGAATTGGATTTCGCCTCACTTATGATACGGTTCACCGTGATGTTTCTATATTAGGTTTTAATTCACTTAAAGTTACAGTAAACTCTGTTCCTACCCCAAACTCGCTTTGCACTCGAATACCGCCCTTGTGCAAATCAATTATTTTTTTAACAATGGAAAGACCAAGCCCATTGCCTCCGGTCACTCGATTTCTAGATTGATCCGCCTTATAAAAACGTTCAAAAATATGCATAATTGTGTCTTTTTCCATGCCAATTCCTGTATCGCGTATCTTTACTAGTATGCTACCATCCTCTGATGTAAATGCAGTTATTGAAATGGTCCCTCTTTGTTGCGTAAATTTAATACTATTATGAATTATATTAATCCATACTTGGTCCATGAGCTCCTCATCTGCTGTAATCATCACTTTGTCCAGAAAGATATCCATGTTGATTTCTTTCTCAGCCCACAAAGGTTCATTGGCAAGAATGATGCGGCGAAGCTGAGAATCTAGTCGATAACTTTTTCGTTCAAGAGATAGATGTTCGGACTCTAATGAAGTTAGTTTTAATAGATTTTCACTTAATTTGGATAGTCGTATGCTTTCCATCTCAATAATCTCTAAATAATGTCTGCGTTCTTCAGGTCTCAAGTCCTCATTTTTTAGCGCATGGGCAAAGCCGCTGATAGAAGTGAGAGGGGACTGAATTTCATGGGAAACATTCGAGATAAACTCCTGCCGCATTTCCTCCATTTCTCCCAGCTTAGCTGCCATTAGGTTAATGTTTTCAACAATTTGATAATAGGGATGATGCTTATCCTGTTCGCGAAATCGGGTCAGATAAACTGAAAGGTCCACATTAAAGTTTCCTTCTGCTATCATCTTCATGGCCTGAATGATCGGGTATAAGAATCGCTCTTGCTTTGATCTTACCCATGGATTTCTTGTTAATAGAAATATAAAGCAACCAAATAAGGAAAATCCTAAAAACGAGTTGATGAGCAGTCTTGCAAATTCATGGGGAAAATAGTGTATTTCTTTAAAAAGTAATGTTGTTAACCCGTAAGCAAGGGACCAAGCTAATAATAGACTAATTACAACTGCAATAATGCCACCTATTCGTTTAAAATACTTAAATAACTTCACCTTATTCCCTCCAGCCGGTACCCTAGGCCGCGAATCGTTGTGATTTTGAATGGGCAATCCGCATGTAAAAATCGTTGACGCAGTCGTTTAATATGGACGTCAACCGTCCGTTCATCACCCTCATAATCAAAGCCCCAAATATCCTCAATTAATTGTTCTCTCGAAAAAGTTTTTTGCGGATGGGTGGCGAATTTAAACAATAGCTCAAATTCCTTCAACGGCAAGGTAATCCGCTCATCACCGACCATTACTGTATAGAAAGAACGATCAATGACCACATTTCCAATCGTAATTTGCTTTGATACCGTAACTTGATAGCGTTTAAGAAGCACTCTTACTCTTGCCACTAACTCCGCTGCATCAAAAGGTTTTACCAGATAATCATCTGCACCAAGATTAAAGCCTTTTACCTTTTGGGATGTTTCCCCTTTTGCTGTTAGCATTAAAATAGGAAGAGTATCAGAATAGTACCTTCGAACCTCTTGGCAAAAAGTCCATCCATCCATATTTGGCATCATAATATCAAGAATGACCAAGTCAATTCTTTCTGTTTCAAGTAAGGATAGTGCCGCTTTTCCATCAGAAGCATCCTCAATCGAGAACCCTTCGTTAGATAAAATAACACAGATTAATTCTCTAATATGTGAATCATCATCTACCACTAATATTTTTGCCATCGAATCATTCCTTTTTCCATATTGAAGGGAATCGCCAATATCTCAGCGATTCCTTACGTGACTACTCTAGTCTACATCATAAATAGCATTGCTCAACTATGCACGGCGCATGTAAGCACGAACGGTAATTGGGGCAAAAACCGCTACGATAATCGCCGCACCAGCCAGTGAAATAACGAGATCCCATCCCATTGTTCCGGTATTGGCTAAATCTCTGACGGCCGTAACAAGATGTGAAATGGGATTGATGTTCACGAACCATTGTAACCAGTTCGGCATGGTATCTGCGGGTACAAATGCATTCGAAAGAAAAGTTAGTGGGAAGAGAATAATCATTGAAATTCCTTGTACACTTGACGCAGTACGAGCAATTACTCCAAAATAGGCAAATATCCAGCTGATTGCCCAGGAACAAGCAATGACAAGCAGTCCGGCAATGACGACACTGCCTAGTCCACCCTCTGGACGATAGCCTAAAACATATCCCATAGAAAATGTAAGTAACGTTGCAATGGTATAACGGATTGTATCAGCAATCAAAGCCCCAGCTAACGGTGCAATCCGGGCAATGGGCAGTGACTTAAAGCGGTCAAATACCCCTTTATCCATGTCCTCCCGAAGCTGAGTACCCGTGACAACGGAAGTGGTGATCACCGTCTGAACAAGAATGCCTGGAATAATAATCGGTAAATAATTTTGCACATTACCAGCGATAGCCCCGCCAAAAATATAGGTGAACATTAAAGTAAAAAGAATGGGCTGGAACGTAACATCAAACAGCTGCTCAGGTGTTCTGCGGATTTTTAGTAAACCGCGATAAGCCATGGTGAATGAATTACGCACTGCCTGTTTGAGGCTGGATTTAGTTCTCAGCTGCATTTCGGAAACCGGTTTATTCATTAGATAATCCCTCTCTTTATATGATTTGACTCGGCTTGGCTTTTCTTTTCGCCCTCCGCTGTAAGGGTCAAAAAGACCTCGTCTAAAGATGGTTTCTGTACACTTAGCTCAGCCAGGTTGATTCCTGCTTCCCGTAGAGCGATTAAAAGATCTGTCACGCGATCAGCGGTTGCCATGGGTGCCATAATCATTCTGCCTTCTGGTGACACAGCAGATTGTACGTTTAATACTTGTTCCACAATCATTCGAGCATTTTGGGTATCCTGATTGTGTTGAATACTTAAATGCAAGGATGAAGTACCAATCGATTCTTTCAGCTCATTTACTGTACCTTCTGCCACGACACTTCCTTGATCAATAACAGCAATTCGATCAGCCAGTTCATCTGCTTCTTGCAGATACTGAGTGGTTAACAAAACAGTTGACCCTGATTTGACTAAGCGGCGAATGGTATCCCACATTTGATTTCGCGTGCGAGGATCTAGTCCAGTAGTAGGTTCATCCAAGAAAATTAGTGGTGGTTGGGCGATCAGACTTGCCGCTAAATCTAGTCGTCTGCGCATCCCCCCTGAGAAATTTTTCAATGGACGTTTTGCAGCTTCCATTAATCCAAATTCCTCGAGTAAATCATTTGCTTTCCGTTTTGCTTCCTGACGACTAAGACCAAGTAATCGAGAGAAAATGATTAGGTTCTCTGTAGCACTTAGTGACTCATCAACGGAAGCATACTGACCTGTAACACCGATTAACTGACGGACAATCTGTGAATCCCTCGCCACATCATATCCAAAAATCTTCGCTGAACCCGCGTCAGGTCGCAGTAAGGTTGACAGCATTCTAATCGTGGTCGTTTTGCCTGCGCCATTTGGCCCTAGCACACCGTAGATGGAACCAGTCTGCACCTTCAGATCCACCCCGTCAACCGCACGATGATCTCCAAAGGTCTTAACCAGTCCTTGTGCTTCAACTGCGAACTTCACATGTTCTAATTTCATTCTATTTTGATTGTTCATATGATCCTCCTTGTAATAAAACTAATCTATAGTTGATGCTGTATTTATAGATTGGATTATAGAGGTCAATTATGAACTGAATATGAACACAAAAAGGAGGTGCTGTCTGAAAAGCACTCTTAATGAATACATTACTGTAGTAAAAGAGATGAAAACAAATGAATATTACTTTCGAGGTGAAAACAAGAAGTACCCGTCAATTTCTTCATCATTGTTAAAATAAGATAGTAGTATTCTGCTAAAAGATACCAACTTCAATTTCTACGAAGATCTGGTTAACAATTATTTTTCTGAGATTGCTTCAAATATTAGTAATGTTGAAAGGAAAAATATCCCGGCTTTTAGTCAGCATCATGGATTAGCAACAAACCTGATTGATTTAACTACTTCACCTCTTATTGCCCTATATTTTGCATGCCCTTTAACAAATAACATTGCTAATCCAAATAATAAAGGATATGTCTATCTGTTTAACAAACAGTTAACCATTGATATCTCACCATTAATAAATGAACATCTTATTGCTCCCTCAAATAAATAGGACTTGCTGAACAATCATATTTCCCTTGATCTACAAGGGTTTTTGGTCGTTTTTTTGAATTCATATGCAAGAAAATGAACGAAAAATTGGCTGTTCTGATGCAATGAGTCATGGTGCTAACTTCGGGGAATACTTTATGGTCGGAGTATACTATGTAACGATAAACATGCTACCTTCATCCTTTCCTTTGCACATAGTTTGAATAGAATACGGTTTTATGCAATCATATATGGCATAATCAAAAGGTAAAAGGGTTCTAATCATTAATATGGGGGCCGCTATGAAAAAAATATTATCTTTCATGGATTGGGGCATATTCGCTCTTCGTTCCTACCATTATATTCTGCTGTTGTCCCGGTTTTTCACAGAAGCTGAGCCTTCCAACCACACATGGTTAAACGCCATCTGGTTGATGGCAGCGTTTATCGTCCCTATGATATTCTGGTTTCCTGGGCGGAGGAAGAACAAAGCCTGGTTTTGCGTACTGGAGCTATTGCTAGGCGGCTCTTATTATGTGAATACGGTCTTCCATCCAGATCTGGCCTCCAAAGCAGACTACTTGCTGCCGAGTCTTACAGTGGGGTACTTATGGACTAGACATACGCTCTGGGTCATTCCTGTCGTTGCTTTAATTCCATTTACCTTTCAGTCTCGTATAGGATTGTCTTGGGAACAAACCCTTAGTATCGGAACAGACAACCTGTTATTCTGCTTCATCGGCATATGGGCAAGCTCCGTAGCTAATGCGTATGTTCAGAAAAATGAACTGGTGGCTGAAGTGGAGCAGCAGAATAAGCTGTTAACCCACTATGCCTCTGAGATTGAGAGGATGACTTTGCTTGAAGAGCGCAACCGCATGTCCAAGGAGCTTCACGATACGCTGGGGCACTCCTTTATCTCTCTCATTATGAGCCTTGATGCTTCCATTGCCCTTCTAGATCATAAGCCTGCAGAGGTCAAAGATCGGTTAATTCGGTTAAGAGCGTTGGCTGAGAGGAATCTGAACGAAATGAGGAGTATCGTCCACGAGATGAGCGACGAAGAGGAATTGAAGCTTATCCAACAGGTCGAGTCGCTTGTGGTCAGCTTCCGGGAGCACACGGGAACTGAAGTAGCTTTGAGTCTGCCGGGGACAGAGCCAACGATGCATGTTGAAGCGCGGCAAACGATCCTTCGGGTCATCCAGGAGTCTTTTACGAACGCAGTAAAGCATGGAAAAGCGTCTCAGCTGCATCTGGAGCTTCGGTTTTCCGAGTCCAATATGCAATTGTTCATTCGGAATAATGGCAAACCGTTTGAAAAACTGGAATATGGCTTCGGCTTGACTTCTATGAAACAACGGGTCGAGCAACTCGGAGGTAACCTGTTTGTATCATCTGAGGTAGGAGCTGCCGCGATTACTGAAGTCAAATGTGAAATTCCTCTGAAAGGGGTGATGCTGCATGGCAAAAATTAAATTATTGCTTGCCGATGATCAGGAATTAATTCTGGAGAGTCTCCGTATCGTACTGTCCATGGAAGAGGATTTTGAAATTGTGGGGTTAGCCAAAAATGGGGAAGAAGCAGTCAAAGGCTGTGAGCAGTTTCAGCCGGATATTGTGCTGATGGATATCAATATGCCCGTCATGGACGGCGTTGCTGCAGCGGCACTGATTAAAGAGCAGGCACCTATAACCAAAATCATCATACTGACCTCATACCGGGAAGTAGATTATGTGCTGACGGCATTAAGCAATGGAGCAGAGGGTTATTTGCTCAAAGCCATTCATCCCAAGGAACTGGCTGCGGGCATAAGAGTGGTTCATGCGGGTGGGACTTTAATCACGCAGGAGATGGCAAGTAAAATGATCAAAAGGTTGAACCAAACCTCCGCACTGAAAAGTAATGAATACGGGCTCAGCTCTCGCGAAATTGAAGTACTGCATAAGCTGGCTTCAGGCATGCGTAATCAAGACATCGCTGAGGCGTTGTTTCTTAGTGTAGGAACAGTTAAAAATTACATTTCAACGATTTATTCGAAGCTGAATGTGAGGGGAAGGCAAGAAGCCACCCGTAAGGCCCGAGATTCGGGAATCATGGATCACTAATTCATATGACCAAATACTGACTAAAGCGCACTTACTCTTTATGACTTTTTCAGCTTACACTTATAATGAATTAACGTGAAATAGGGGAGCTGATGCAAGACATGAGGAATAGGTCTGTATATAACGAGAAGCAGCAGAATGGCGAGAGTTTAGGTAAATGGAGTTTATTTTGGCGTTTTCCAATCGTATGGATGATTACAGGAGCTATCGGTATCATTCTGGTGGATTCCATATTGCGGCCGCTCGCAGATCATACAGAGGGAATCAATTCCCTTCTTATTGTACTGGCGGAGGGCGTTATTGTCATTATGGTCTATAGGCTTACCATGAAATACCTGGCTCGCCGGTCCATTCCTGAGCTATCCAGACAACGCGCAGGAGTTGAAGCTGGAATGGGGCTTCTAACCGGGGCACTCTTTATCTTAGTGTCCACCTTCATTATTGTTGCGGCGGGTGGTTACTCCTTTCAATGGGCGAGTTCTGCAGATACAGGTTCTATTCTGATATCCTCCATTGCATCCTCATTAGGCGCAGCCACCGTTGAAGAGCTTATCTTTCGCGGGCTTGTATTTCAAGCCATTTATAAATGGGCTGGTCACTGGCCCGCACTCGCTGTGACCTCACTATTCTTTGGAGTTGCCCATCTTGGGAATCCAGGGGCAACACTATGGAGTGCGTTCGCTATAACCATTGAAGCAGGTGTTCTGCTCGGAGCTGCATTCTTATGGCGACGGAACCTGTGGTTTGTCATCGGGCTGCATTTTGCCTGGAATACCATTGAGGGTTTGCTCGGCATCCCTGTTTCCGGACATGTAACACCCGGTCTGTATACAGTGAAGGTGAACGGTGCTGCGCTTCTCACAGGAGGGGATTTTGGCCTCGAGGGCTCCATTGTTCCGGTAATGGTCAGCCTGCTGATTGCCATTCCCATGCTGATTGGTGCTACACGGAAACGAGCACCGTTAAGATAGAATTGAACCTAAACAACTTTTGACTTTGCTATTCCTTTACGTATAACGATGCAAAGGTAATCGCATAACTGCGCAGCATCCAGCTTCGGTGTGCTTTTATCTTCTCCAATTTGTCACCGTAGACCTACGCATTGATAAGATAAAAAATGAACTTCAACTATACGACGGAACACCATTTTCAGAATAACCCCTACCGCTGATATAATGGCGGAAGGGGTTTCATTTTGATAAGGACCCGCCTCATTAAAATTTATTTTCCAGGAGTAATATCTATAATGGTTGGCGACTTGAGAAATCAATTTGTCCCTTAACCTGGCTGGGGCTGGAGATTAGCACGCACAGGCCCCTCTGACAAACAATCAGCCCTAATGTGATCCGCCCCCTACCCTGCACCTCGGGGGGTGGGGGGCAACTTCCTCTACCCAGCAAGTATGTAATGCCAAAAATTTCGCCTCATTTATGATACGGTTCACCTTATCCCCTAATACGTCGAAATGATAAAAAAACCTCTTAATAAATGAATTAGAGAGCTTCATCGTTAACGTACCATTTATCGATCTGCAGTTTTACCTTTTCTAATACCGAGCTTTCAACACTACCAAACTTTTTATTTACAATACTCTGCGAAAGTGTGTAAATTTTATCTGCTCTAATCGCAGATGTTACCCTAAGTTCCCCTTCACTCATCTCTTCATTTGCAAAAATGATCTGAAAGGGACGTTCGATTATATTTGAAGTAACTGCAGCAACAATAATATCCTGATATTTTTGGTTGTAATGGTTATTAGACAAGACCAAGACAGGTCTTTTTTTCTGTGAAGATAAGTCAGTAAATGGAATAGGTATTAAAACAATATCTCCTTGTTTAAGCATCATTCCATACCTCGTCATCAATGTCATTATTCCAGAAATCTAAGCTGCTCTCAGAAGCTTGGTTAAGATCCTTCAGCAATTCGCCCTCCCGCTTCATCTTCAGATATCCGATAAAGTCAGCTACTTTTTCCCAATCCTTTTCAGGGATATCAGACAGCATTCTATATAAAGCTTCTTTCGAAATACTCAACATCATCCCCCCCTTATTTATTAACATTATATCACAGTCAGGGTGGTTTCATATTCGGCTAAAGTCATCGATTCATCTTGTTTATTTTAAAATAAGTTTATTCACTAAAAAATACACTGGACTTTGGCCTTATTCGCCATGATGGCTCTATAAACGGGCAATTTAATCCCACACCAATTACAGCCATGCGAACGAGCCACCGTTACGCGATGGGGTCCCATCATGGCGGAGGCTGCTCAATCGTATGGCAATATTCACACGCGGCCATCAAGCAATTTTAATAACGAATCACTTGTGGTACGGTTCTCCTTACACACCATAACGGCTAATTTTCAATAAGGAAATTTGCCTTTAATACTCTTGGTATCCTAATTGATACGTTTAATATTAGAGATTCGATTTATTAATCATTCTAAGTTATGC
>CAYUSG010000076.1:0-18710 GCA_964447355.1 uncultured Paenibacillaceae bacterium | reverse complement strand
ATTATTCGAAGCCGATAAGAACGGGGAGCTTGAATAAGCATTTGGTACAGGAACCGCGGCCGTTATCTCACCGATCGGCGAGCTGAATTGGCAAGGCGAGAAGCTGGAAATCCAAGGCGGCCAAACCGGAGAACTATCGAAGAAATTATTCGACACACTCACTGGCATTCAGTATGGCAACATTCCTGATCCTTTCGGTTGGACCGTGGCTGTAGATCTTCCCTCCGAAGCTAAATAAGCATAATAAATAAAGCGATCCCCTATGACCAATACTGAGGGATCGCTTTATTATTTCGGCTTATATGCTTAGAACCTGGCATAAAAATGCTTTAAATCATCAATCAAATCTTGTCTAGAATCCTCGCCTTCCGCTTGCCCTTCTTCTTCGGATTCAGCTTCTTGTTTAAATTGCTCCAACAACCCAGCCGTAATATATTCAGCGTTAACTCCATAGTGCTTCATAATGGAAAATAACTGGTCCAGATTTTGGTGATTATCGATAATATCATTCAAGCGACTCACCCTCACACACTCCTTTTTATGCTATTGTTGATACATTTAGGGTGTGAAATTTCAGCATATCTTATGCAGTTTCTTGATGATACCCGCGCTCATCTGACTTTCTCACTAGCCCGAAATATGCCACTAATGCCAGTAAACTGGTAGAGAGAATAATCACGCCTAGAGGCACAGCCGTATCTTCACCTGCAATCCCTACCAACGGAGAAGTAATCGCACCTAATAGAAACGGTCCCAACCCCAGTAAAGCTGATGCACTTCCTGCAATATGACCTACCGAATCCATAGCTAACGAGAACGATGCCGTAGCCGTAATCCCAATAGACCCAACAAAGAAAAACAACGGAATTACAAGCGCGAATAACGGTCCGTGAAGGAATACAACGATAAGCACTGCTAAGCTGCTCAGACAGGATAATAATAAGCCTAACAGTAGAAATTGACGCTCAGATATGCGATGGGACAAGCGTCCAACCAGCTGTGATCCAATGATTAAGCTAATGCCGTTTGAACCGAACAGCATCGCAAACAATTGCGGACTTGCGCCATAAATCTGCTGATAAATAAACGGGGTGCCCGAAACATAAGCAAACACCCCTGCTACCATAATCCCTTGTGCCAGTGCATACCCCATAAACCTTCGATCTTTAAGCAGAGATGTGAAATTTCTAATCGTTTGGGTGAATTGGCTGGGCGCTCTTTTCTCTTGAGGAAGCGTCTCTTCCAGTTTCCATACCGTTAACAACACTAACAGTGCACCAATTAAAGCTAGTGTAATAAAGACACCTTGCCAGGACATAAAGGCAATGACCCCACTACCCGCAACAGGTGCGACTAGCGGCCCTAAATTACTTACGAGCATTAGTACTGAGAAAAACTTCGTTAATTCATGCCCGCTGTATAGATCACGTACAATAGCCCGAGAAATTACCAAACCCGCTGAGGCGGACACCCCTTGGATAAATCGCAAAACGATAAACAAACTAATATTCGGCACAAATGCCAGAGCTAATGATGAAATGAAATACAATATCATTGAAATCAATAGCGGTTTGCGCCTGCCATGTACATCACTGAGAGCCCCCATGACGATCTGACCCAACCCTAAACCTAATAAGCATGCTGTTAGACTGAGCTGGACAAGTGAAGCTCGCGTCTTAAAATCTTCTGCAATCTCTGGAAATGAAGGCAGGTACATATCAATCGTAAAAGGCCCTAATGCTGAAAATACGCCTAATAATAGTGCCAGGCCTAGTTGAAAACGTTGGTGTTGTTGTTTTCTCATGTTGAATAATCTCCTCTTCCTCTATAACATCAAAACCGTTCTATCATACTTCAAATCTCTTCATTTATCAACCAGTGGTATAATACCAGCGAAGCTGGCAGATTTTTGTTAATGCAATCTGGCTCTTATTATGGGTACTATAGTAATAGATTAACAACAAGGAGGACATCAACTTGAAAAAGACACTATCTAAATCTATGTCTCTACTATTGGCTTTATCGCTTATTACACCTGCCGCTGCACAAGCAGCTTCACATTACGAAACAGAAATTGAACGAGGAGTTAATTTCAGGGCCGAACCAAGCGTTAATGCCTATAAGTACCGAATGATCCCAAAGGGAGAAGATATTCACGTCATTCAAGAAGTCGGAAACTACTGGTTGAAGATTATGGTACAGGACGGTACGATCGGATACATATCATCGAATTCAAAATACACCGACTATAACGGATCATCCCAAAAAAGCAGTTCATCCAGCGGAGATGGTACCATCACGAAAGGAGTTAATTTTAGATCCTCTCCTAAAGTAAGTAATAACAAAATCGGATTTGTCAGTAAGGGCACTAAAGTCGATGTGATAGAACGAACGAACGATTGGTGGATAAAGATTCGATATAACGGAAAGACTGGATACATATCTGACAACTACATAAGTTATTCTTCGGGTTCGTCAGGCAGCCATTCAACTCCATCAGCGCCTGTTAATAACGGCAGCAAAGCAGATCAGATCATAAGCTTGGCCCAAAGCTTGATGGGTAAAGTAAGCTATGATTACGGAACACGCAACCCATCCCGAATGATTTTTGACTGTTCTTCATTTACGGAATATGTCTTTGAGAAGTATGGAGTGTCGTTGAAATGGGGAACACGCTACCAGCAAAATGCAGGGAGTTACGTGAGCAAATCCAATCTACAAAAAGGCGATCTCGTCTTCTTTGATACTACTAACAACGGATCTATCAATCACGTTGGTATATACATCGGTAATGGTAAATTTATTCACAACAAACCTTCTGCTGACGGGGTAGCTATCGACAACTTAAATTCAGGTTACTGGAAGAATCACTACGAAAAAGCAAGAAGAGTATTGTAGACTATAGTTAAGCAGAACTAGCTACTAATCTTAGCCGCTTGTTATCACATAACGAGCGGCTTTTTACGCCTTCAGATATAATGGTGTCATTTTTTTTGAAAAAGTTATAAATGTGTGATCTTTATCACATACGTGAAATGTTTCACATGATATATTCAATACATAAAGAAGAACACAAATAAATAAACGAAAGGAACGATTCCAATGAACCTTTTACAACGAATGTGTTATACCTATTCTAGTTTCTCTTGATCACGACATCCATTTTTTATCACATTTTGTGAATTTATTCACAAAGTTGTTTATAATCCTAATTTATTTAAGGAGATGGTTAATATGTTAAACTTCCTAAGAACAAATAAAGTTGCTGCAGGTATCCTATTCTTCATCCGCATTTATCTTGGTTGGCAATGGCTGAATGCAGGATTCCATAAGCTTACGGGCGGATTTGATGCAACAGGTTTCTTGAAAAATGCAACGACGAATCCCATCGTCGATAAAGCAACTAATGAACTGGTTTATCCTACTTTTGTCGGTTTTCTAAACGCCTTCGCTGTTCCAAATGTAAAGCTCATTAATTTCTTAATCCCGCTCGGTGAATTCTTAGTTGGTCTTGGTTTAATACTCGGTGCCTTGACTACTGCAGCCGCATTCTTCGGATTACTCATGAACTTCATGTTCTTATTCGCGGGAACTGTAAGCACTAATCCATGGTTAGTACTCATCGGAGTAATCGTGATGGCAGCAGGCACGAACGCAGCAAGATTCGGTGTTGACTATTACTTAATGCCCGTACTAAAAACTTTATTCAACCGCAACCGTAAAAATAAAACTACATTCAAGAAAACGAAAGCAGCTCATGTCTAAACTTCATAATCATTAAAAAGGTGAGGCCAGTTCACAATGCTGCCTCACCTTTTTAATCAAGGAAAATCTCAATCCTAGAATGATGGTCTTCTTCCTTTTTTAATCCATGTATTTAAGGTCTTTTCCGTTAAGTCTTCTTTTGCCTTTTGCTGAATGTAGTCCATATCTAGTCTTTCGGAATGAAGAAGATACAGTCTAAATCCCCATTCGCAATCAGACGTCGAGGTCCAATGGACACAAGCTCGCAGTCTATCCAATATGATGTCTTCAAGTCCAATAACATAAACATTGTTATGTTCGGAGAGATTAAGTTTTATGACCTTATTGTCATCTGCTAACTTTAGTATGTCACTAGGAATCTCTACGCTTACCCCTAAGCCTTCATGGACCCAATGTCTACCTATTTGAACAAAATTAAGCTGTTTTAAATAGTGATCCGCAATGTCTCTGTTTGCAAAAACCAAATCTATATCTACTGTTGTATATTCGCTTCTACTATATATTTCTACAGCGAATCCTCCAACTATAATAGGCCTTAAACCTTCACGTTCTGTCAATCCTGTCAGTATGGAACAAACCCCCATCATCTTTTCAAACTTACTCTTACTTTGTAAGTGATGGATCATAGTTTTAGCCGTTTCAATATTCATAATGCCACTCATTATTGCTAATATATTTTATTTTTCCTTGGTTTTCGGCATCTTTCCACTTTTTAATGCATAGGTAGTCCAATATATCTTGCTCTTCATGATCGCGATTTCTTCTTCGAACAAGACGTTCCACAGTTTTATGATACAAAATTGTTTTTTCCACACTCATTCTTTTGGCTTCAATATTATTTTCCAATACTTTATATTCCCATGTACGCATAGAAATCATCTCCACCATCGTATTATGATCCATTATATCATATTACTTGAATTGAATAACAAATGACGAACAGGGCATAGAAATCATCTCCACCCAAAAAAGCAAGTGGAACATAAGAATTCGTTCGTTATGCTCCTCTTGCTTTTTACTATAGATTCTCCGTCTTTAATGCTTCAATCATACTCTCATGTTTAAGTTTACGACTCGCATGCAGCATCGTCATGAATACGATGACGAACACCCCGATGATACAAATAATGATCTCCTTCCAAGGCAATAGAAATGAAAATTGAAACACATGGCCTATCGATGAATAGATCCAAACACTTAACAGTACCCCTACAGGTAAACCCAATAATAACGAGTGGATACCATAGAATAAGCTTTCATAGCGAATTATTTTATTGAAACTAGAAGGTGTTAATCCGATAGACCTCAACATGGCAAATTCCCTGCGACGCAATCCAATATTAGTATTGATCGTATTAAAAATATTCGTTATTCCAATCAGCGTGATCAAGCTAATAAAGCCGTAAAGAAAAATTGAAATCACCATTCTCATTTGTCCAATTTGTTCTTGATGCGCAGCGCTGTCATAAAACATCAGATATTCATTCGGATGGCTTCTAGCGCTTAACCCTCTCACTGTTTCTTCAAATGCTTCGCGATCGGCCCCTTCTTCTACATCAACATAGAGTTTAATTTGCTCAGCTATTTGCTGTGCTTCCTCACCCATTTGAGTTAAGAAGCCGTCTAATACATCGTCTGATACGATCATGTTCACGCTGGTGATCCCTGTGTAATGCACACCGAACGGCAATACATCGGTGACGGCTCCAACTTCTATTGGGTACGCGGCAGTAGATGCTTCAGATTGAGCAAAAGGATCGCTTAGGACAAACGCCTCCCCCGCTTGGAACTGCGTTGGCTCGAACTCGACCATCACTGGATCGTCGATCATATTACGATTCACTAAGATACCTTTTGGATGCTGAACCTGAACATATTCATCTACGTGTAATCCAAGGGATTGAACATAGGTTTGAAACATTTGATCACCGAGGGCTATTAAATGGATTCCAATCTGATACCCTCCTTGCGGATCAGAGAAGAGATCATTTCCAAATGCCTCAGGGGTTGTAAGAACTGTTTCTTGAATATATGAGCCTAGCTGCGATGGATCTAATCCACGAAGTTGACCCAGTGAATGACGGACGAGGGATGATTGAGTTACTTCTTCAAGCGCAATGATGTCCTCATACAGCTTTATTTGATCATCAACTGGAATGTCATGCTTCTCAATGGCTATATCATACGGAATGTCAGAATAATACATACTGCTGCTCGTAAAGCTATAGGTGATAAAGGACGAGAAGGAAATGAACAAGACGATGCTGATAAACAGCGAGAAGACTGTAGCTCTGTAGCGTTTGCGTTGCCGTTTCAAATTCTTAAGTGCAAGCTCTCCTTCTATTCCAAACAAATGCCTGATCAACTTAGAGGTTTTCAACTGCTTGCCCTTTACGTTAATATCTGTGTTTAATCGGATCGCTTCAATCGGAGAAATTTTCGCTGCCCTTCGGGCTGGAATATAGGCTGACAGGAAAATCGTAAGGGCAATAAAACCGATCGATAACAATAGGGTATATGGCGAAACGGTCAATCTTAGCGGAACGCCCGCGTTCAGTACTGAACCATCCATCAAATGGTTGACCACCATCAGGGTGACACTGATCCCAGCGATACCAGATACAATACCGAGAGGGATCCCTATTAATCCTAGGAGCAGTCCTTCAAAAAATACCATCTTTCGAATCTGTGATGCAGTTGCTCCAACACTAGACAGCATTCCAAACTGCTTCTTGCGTTCACTCACTGAAATGGCAAACGCATTATAAATGACCGATACCGACCCTATAACAACAATCAGAATAATGATGAGTTCGATCGATGTAAACATAGCGTTCACGCGATCATTGTCTGTTATTCCCATCCATTTCAATAACTCATTGTTGTACACTACCTCTTGTATCTCTAACTGCTCCGCTAATTGAGGTACATGTTCGAAGATTTCTGCAGGCTTCTTCATCACCAACGATACATTCACCGTATCTGCTTGCTTCAAGCGGCTTGTGTCAAGAAAGGCTACCGCACCAAAGCCGGGTGAAGTGTACTTTTCAAATCTAGGCGTCTCTATAAAGCCAGTAACTGTATAGGTTGCAGTCATTTGAGGATTGAGTGTTTCTGTTTCAGTAAGCTGCTCCTGACTTAGCACATTTCCTTGATCTACCCGCTCTCCAATCTCTAGTGTCAGCTGGTCACCTATACGGTATTCAACACCTCCACTATAGAAGACCTCCTCAGAGAGGACGATTTCACCCGCTTCATCTGGAAATTCACCATCAGTCAGCTTAAGCGGCAAATGCTCTAATGCCGTTTGGTCATATCCTTTGATCATTAAATACGGTCTAAAGTTATGCTTCGAACCTGTCAGTCTTGCAAATCCTAAGTCCTTGCTCAACATGGAGGTTTCGGTATAGGCATGATTAGATAGCACTTGACTGTCTTCATAAGGGACGTCGTATAACGACACATGATGCGCTCCGTCGGTTAATTTAGCTGACCGTACCAGCAAATCCTGAAAACTGGCCGCTAACGTGGAAACACCACAAATCATCGCTCCTGACAAGATAATGCCAATCAGGGTCACGATCGTGCGTTTGCGATTTAACTTCAAGTTGCGAAGCGTAAGACGTTGTAAGACATTCACAGCCTAATCACCTCATCGTCTATGATGCGTCCGTCTTCTAACGTAATGACTCGATCTGCCTGTAAAGCGATCTGAGGATCATGGGTAATCATCACCAAGGTTTGATTGAAGTGCTTATTCGAAAATCTTAGCAGCTCGATAATTTCTCTAGAATTCTTGCTGTCTAGATTACCCGTCGGCTCATCGGCAAGTACAAGCGCTGGCTGATTAATCAAAGCCCGGCCAATGGATACGCGTTGCTGTTGACCGCCAGACAATTCATTAGGTAAATGCAAGGTCCTCCCTGTTAGACCGAGCGATTGAATCAAGGTACCCAGCTTCTGGCGATCCACCTTGCGATCGTCAAGCAACAGCGGTAACGTGATGTTCTCTTCCACATTTAAGATCGGAATCAAGTTATAAAACTGATAAATCAACCCAATCTGCCTGCGGCGGAAGATGGCAAGCTGGCTTTCATTTAATTGATACACATCTGTATCGTCTATCCACACTTTACCACTTGAAGGTCGATCCACCCCGCCCAGTATATGAAGTAATGTGGACTTTCCCGAGCCGGATGCACCCACAATGGCGACAAATTCACCCTTCTTGACCTGAAAAGAAACCTGGTCCAGTGCTTTGACCTGCTGCTCACCTTTCCCGTACGTCTTGGATACATTTTCAACGTTCAGTATGTTCATTTGGCATACTCCTTTAAAAGTGATACTTAAAGTTTAATTGCCGCAGGTGACTTTACGGTGACAATCCAGGTGACTCTTTTGTCACTTTGAAGAACGTTAAGTAAAATGATGTTCCCTTGCCCTTGATGCTTTTAACAGCAATAGTCCCGCCTTGCTTTTCCATAATCGTATGGGCCATCGCCAGTCCAATACCTACACTATCATCGCCTGCATTTTTACCTCGGTAGAATCGGTTGAAAATATATCTTACATCCTCAGCATCGATCCCCTCTCCGCTATCTGTAACCGTTAAACGTATATAAATGGGATTATCTTCGACCCTAATCGAGATATGACTTCGTTCAGGGCTATGCTCCACGGCATTTTTCAGAACATTAATCAATGCTTCAATTGACCATCGTTCATCACCTGTTATATATACGTTTAAATTGCCTTCTATATTTATCTGCTGCATTTTGATATCCAGCGGAATCGCTAAAGGCTCCCTAGCTCGATTGATCAGGTCTGAGACCAAGAAGAGATCCCGCTTCATTGCTATTGTTCCTGCATCCAGTTTTGAGAGCTTTAATAAAGACGATATCAGCCACTCCATACGATTAAGCTGTGAACGTATCCGCTGCAGAAATTCAGTTCTCACCTCTTCAGCGGGGTGATCTTCAAGCAGATCATGCATGACGAATAGAGAAGTCATTGGAGTTTTTAGCTGATGGGAGATATCTGCTAATTGATCCGCCAGATGCATTTTATCCCTCTGAAGTGTTTCCTTTTGTTCTCTCAGCATCGTCGTCATTTTATAAATATCATTCTTCAGTTGGCTTATTTCTCCCTCACTGTTGTCTCGCAAATCTAAGTTATAATGCCCTTCTGCAATTTGCCTGGCATAGCCGGAAACCTTCCGAAGTTGTTGATAATGCTGACGGAGGAACAAGAAAACCACCCCCGCTACCATGAGGATTGCCGTTAATGTAAGAATGAATAATAAGAACCCCTGAGTTAGCTTTAAGGACCGAAGCACTTCAACGTTTAATAGATGCTCTTCTTGCAGCCCATATTTGGTTAACAGGGCACGACCTTTCGAAACTGCGTTCTCGTCAGGCTTTTGCAACTGCTGGATAAGCTCTGCCTCTGCATTAGGATATACCTCAACGACTGCTCCAATAAGTGCCGCATGATGCTGTTTCATCGATCGTTCCAGCACCTGTATCCCTATCCAGTTGAACATAAAGGTGATCAGAAAGCATAGCATTGCTGTTATACTAAGCCATCTAATCAGCTTGAGAACTTCCGGATTCTTACTCAGAGTCATAACGGTCACCTGCCCTGTAGCCTAAACCTCGCACTGTTCTAATCAGTTTGGGGTCGGAGGGATGATCTTCAATTTTCTCCCTTAGGCGTTTGATGTACACCGTCAGTGTATTATCATTAACGAAATCCCCTGCGACATCCCATATCCCCTCTAAAATTTGCTCTCTCGATAAAATTTGCCCTTTGTGAGAAACGAGCGTGAGCAGTAACTTATATTCAATCGTCGTTAGCAGAATATCCTGATCTAGCTTAACTACTCTAGCTTCTGAAGGATAAATCGTCACATCACCCAGGTGCAGCTCTTGGACTGGAGTAGGTTGTGCTTGCTGATATCGTCTCAGTACGCTTTTGATACGTGAAACCAGTTCCCTTACGCGAAAGGGCTTGGTTACGTAATCATCCGCTCCAAGATCCAGCCCCATAACAACATTTACTTCCTCATCTCGGGCAGTCAGAAAAATAATAGGTGTTTCACATTGAGATCTAATCTGCCTGCATAGCTCAAATCCATTGCCATCTGGTAAGGTTACATCGAGCAGAAACAAATCAAAGGCTTGGGTTAACTGCTCAGCGGCAGCTTGGACCGTATGACAGACAGACACCTCAAAACCTTCTTGCTTAAGCGAATACTCGATGCCTAATGCTATCGTTTTATCATCTTCTACAACTAATATGCGGGTCATAGAACACCTCAATATTGTGGATTTTGCAGCACACGATTCGGTTCGAATCGCTTTTATTATACTGCTATAAAGAGGACAAAAGGTGACGAATTTGTCATTTATATGAATTCTAATAACAAGAAAACCTAGCCATTCAGCCTAAACTCCACTTAGGTTAGTCTCAGCTAATCCTTTTGGGTGAAGTCAAGATGAATACTAGGTTACTCTATTAAACATATGATTGCCAAATCTACAGCTATTAATCTTCAATGAGGGTGAAATCATCGTAATGAAAGGCAGGTGCAACAATACAGCTCACAAAGACAGGCTCATCGCTTAAGGGCGTAGCTGTCTGCCACACATTCGCTGGCACCAGCCATTGAGGTCTATGTCCCTTCTCATGATCAAGGCCTAATATCACAGATTCTTCTTTTCCCGGCTTGTCTCCATCTCCGCCAAGTGTAAGCTTTAAAGGACCTCCCGAGTGATAAAGCCACATTTCATCCGAAAGCACCTTATGCCACTTGGATGTCTCTCCAGGATGGAGTAAGAAATACACCGCGCTGGCTGATGCTCTTGCACCAGAATAGTGTGGTCCTAACGTTTCCCTTGGAATATCAAATGACGCTTTCCACGTCTCCTTGTACCAGCCGCCTTCGATATGGGGCTTTAGATCGTAAGCCTTCACCAAGGGTGATAATACAGCAGTTTGCATCTAACATTCTCTCCTTCATATCTCTATCTGTAGTACAGTATAACCCTTCAACCCGAAGACTGCTACTGTATTTCACAACTGATGAGTGCAACAGCGATCATAAGCAAGTCCATGAAGCTTAGTCTTCGCAAATGGATCATAATCGCCCCTTTCTACTTCATTAAATACGAAAAAAGCCGCCGGAGCAGCTTCATTCAATAAACCAAGTTTAATCTTGTTGCGTGGATACCTGCCAAGTGACCCCGAATTTGTCTGTAACTTGTCCATACGCTGGGCTCCAAAAGGTCGGTTGCATCGGCATAACCACCTGACCTTCCACAGCTAGCTTATCGAAAACTTCATTTGCTTTCTCAGCATTCGCAATATTAATAGCAATAGATACCTGCGTTCCAATCTGATATGGCTGACCCGGAAACGTGTCGGACAGCATCAAGTCTGTATCCCCAACTTTTAAATGCGCATTCATTACGCGATCTTTAGCCTCTGGCGGTGCCGGATGATTGGGATCATCAGGCATATCTCCGAACGTCTGAACGTTTAGAACTTTCGCGTCCAGTGCTTGTTCATAAAACTTTACAGCTTCTTTGCCATTCCCATTTGTAATCAAGTAAGGATAGATCCCCAAAACCATGTCATCACCTCATTAATAATTTCAACACTTCAATACTCAAACATATGTTCCCGTTAGTTAATTTACCATATTTTACATAGCCATTGCAAGTACACCGAATAACGAAAAATTCTAAACTTATATTGTAATAGAATATCCCGTTTCAACAAGCTTATTCCATTAAACGCTTGACCCTTACGTTACGTAACAGTGTATATTGAATATATCGGTAATCAGCTGGCGCCCAAGAAAGGGGATGATCATGCAACGTAAATGGAAAATTGGAGAAGTTGCTAAGTTAGCGGGCCTAACGATCCGCACGTTACGATTTTATGATCAAATTGGGTTGTTTTCGCCATCTAGTCATACTCATTCAGGATACAGGCTCTATTCTGAAGCGGACATTTCGCGGCTTCATTTTTAGACGAACATCCGGGTCAGCCCGGACAAGGAGGATTTAACCATGAATGAACCATTTGCTAATCATTCCACTTTTGTTGTTGAACGAAACTACAAACATTCGACGGCTCGGGTATTCGCAGCTTGGGCGAGCCAATCTGCGAAAGCTGAATGGTTCCCGAAAGCTGATGAATTCGATTTTCGCGTAGGGGGACGAGAGTATAACTGCGACGGTCCACCGGGAGGACCTGTCTTCACTTTCGACGCTTGCTATCAAGAGATCGTTCCCAACAGACGTATTGTCTACACTTATACACTGGACATGGAAGAAAAGCGGTTGTCCGCCTCTGTAACAACGGTAGAGTTCAAGCCAGTGGGCGGCGGCACTCGGTTAATCTACACAGAACAGGGTGTTTTTCTAGACGGCCATGATACACCCGATCAGCGGGAGCACGGAACTACACTATTTTTGGACAAGCTCGGCGAAGTTCTGGACATGAATCAGGACCTTACAACTGATAATAATACAACACATGTAGGTCAAGGTGAAATTGTAATTACCCGCGAATTTAATACCCCTCGTAAGATGGTGTTTGATGCTTGGACAAAAGAGGAGCACTTGTCGTAGTGGTGGGGACCTCAAGGGTTTACGACGACTTTTCAGACATTTGAAATGAAGCCCGGCGGTACATGGCAGTTTATGATGCACAGTCCTGACGGCGTTGATAATCCTAATACCAACATTTTTATCGAGGTCAGTAAAACTGAGCGAATTGTCTTCAAACATACTGTGTTTCCTCATTTTCGGGCTACGACAACCTTTGAGGAACTGGATGGCAAAACCAAAGTCACTTACAGCACCGTTTTTGAAGAAAATGCAGCTGTATTCAAGAAGGTGAAAGCCTATGCCGTCCCAGGTGCCGAACAGTCGATGGACCGTCTTGAGGAGCATCTGGCAAGTCTGTCTTAATCATCTAAATTGTGGGGCACACCAAACAAGAATGCTGCCGTGACTTATGCGCGGCAGCATTCTTGTATTGTTCTGCTATCGTATTCGTTAATAAAGCTTATCGTCCATCTGTCTTTCCATTGCCAAGACGACTACCTTCTTCCGCTGCCATTGCTTCAGATTTGGTAACATGAACTGTGCCAAACGGATGGTTAGGCGGTGCATATATGGAGTAAAGTTTTAGCGGAATCGAACCTGTATTGGTTAAATTATGCCATGTTCCAGCAGGGATGAGTATTGCAGAATCATCATAGATATGTTTCGTAAAGTTTAAACCTTCTTTGGTTTTGCCCATTCGGACAATCCCTTGTCCCTGCTCAACACGTAAGAATTGATCCACATCGGGGTGCATCTCTAAACCAATATCTTCCCCTGCCTTAAGACTCATTAATGTAACCTGTAAATGTTCCCCTGTCCATAACGCAGTACGAAACGTATCATTTTGCTTCGTGGCTTCATTTATGTTGGTGACGAATGGTTCTGGACCATAGTCTGTTAATGTCATACCTGCGTTATCGTTTGAACCACGAAATGAATCCATTCGAACCGCATACCCTAATTCGTAAGGATAAGGCCTGAAATACGAATGACCTCCGTAGTTATACCTGGGAGCATTTGTGTAATAAAGATATGGATTCATATAAGGAACATTATGCACTTTTCCCAACTCCTTCACAGATGAATCAATTTCATATTACGTAACCAAGTTAATTATGAGATTGATTCAGGTTATAGAGTTAGCCTATTCACCACGCAAAGGATTGGTACTTTGTTTTTTCTTTAACAGCCGATCAATTACCATCTTCCTCTTAAAGCTATAATGAAATAACGTTATTAAAGCCATCATAATGCTTGAACCATAAAGTTAGCTATATCTGAAGGCGGGTACCAAGATGCATAAACCACACAAAGCCACAGTTGATATCATTATCGTAGGAGGCGGGTTGGCAGGCCTAGCTGCAGCTTTAGAATGTCATAAAGCCAATTGCTCATTTGTCGTACTTGAAGCTAGGGACCGCCCCGGAGGCAGAATTTACAGCATTCATACAGACGATGGCATACCCATTGATCTAGGTGCCCAGTGGATAAGACATGATCATCACAGAATGAGAACGCTGCTGCGGGACTTTGGATTACATACAGCGCCCTCCTATACTAAGGGACAAAGCATTTATGATTTGAAAGGACGTAGGCATGTAAGTACATCGCCGCTCTCTTTAATTGGCATGTTTGACTTATTCCTCTTTAAACTAAGCGTCAGTAAGCTCATCCAACAACTGCCCGATGGCCTACCCTTCCCATCAAAACTAGCCACCCGGTTAGATCAGCAGTCGGTTGAGCACTTCTTAGAGAATCGATTGTTTAGCAGGCAAGGACGAGCCTATTATAAGATGATCACCGAAGAAGTGCTTTGTACGAAGGCAACCGCTGTTTCTGCATTGGATTTAATGTGGTGCATTAAAGCAACAGGGTCGAATAATGTTCTGTTGGAAGCTGAAGAGGAATGGATCGTAGAAGGTGCCCATGCGCTAACTCAGCGAATAGCTGATTCTTTAAGTCCGAACGTATATTATCAATCACCTGTTGAAAACATTTGGGATCAAGGGCATACAGTTCAAGTTTTCACACGAAACCAATGTTGGATAGGCCAAAAAGTCATCGTGACCGTACCGCCCAATCTAACGCATACGATTCAATTCAACCCGCCACTCCCTGCAATTCGCACACAGTGCTGTGAACAATCAATCATGCCTGCTGTGATCAAAGCGGCAGTTGTGTACAGTCATCCTTTTTGGCGGCAATTCGGATTAAACGGCAAAGTGCTATCTAATCAAGGTCCCTTATCCTTTGTGATGGACAGCTCACCGCCATACAAACGAAGAGGCATCTTGACAGTTATACTTACGGGTGAGCGTGCTCTCCTTATGGAACCATTAGATGCCAGTGCAAGAAAACAGCAGGTCATTCAAGCTTTAGTTGGTTACTTTGGGAAGCAAGCCCGCAACCCTTTAGAATATTTCGAAAAGGTATGGACACATGATGAATGGACCCGCGGCGGCTATGGCATCCATTATCCCAAGGGCGTGCTAACGAAGTTGGGCCGAGCTCTGTTCGATCCCGTGTCCTCCATTTACTGGGCAGGCACTGAAGCCGCAACAGAATGGAGAATGTACATGGAAGGCGCCGTAGAATCAGGGCAGAGAGCAGCTCATCATGCCATGAATGCATTACAAAAGAGTGGTCAGCTCACTCATTAATTTGAAGCCAGTTTAAACTGCTCGTTAAACATGCCGTAGTAGAGCTGTCTGTTGCGTACAAGCTGTTCATGCGTACCCTGTTCTACGATTTGTCCCCGGTCAATAACTAGGATTTGATCAGCACCTCTAATCGTATTTAATCGATGGGCAATAATAAAGGTTGTTCGTCCTTTCATCAACTCAAGCAGCGCTTGTTGGATATGTTGTTCTGTTCGCGTATCGATACTGCTTGTCGCCTCGTCCAGTATTAGAATAGACGGATTCGACAGCATAACCCGGGCAATGGCGATCAACTGCCGCTCACCTTGACTTAGGCTGCTGCCGTTCTCAGACAGAATAGTTTCATATTGTTTGGGCAAACGCTGAATAAAGGCATCCGCATTCGCCATACGGGCGGCAGCGACAATCTCATCATCCGTTGCATCTGATCGACCATAACGGATATTATCTCTAATCGTTCCGGAGAATAAGAACGTGTCCTGCAGCACTATTCCAAAGCATTGCCTTACACTCTCTCTGCTGTATTGCTTTATATCACGCCCATCTAATAAAATGCTGCCTGACGTTGCATCATAGAATCTAGTAATGAGATTAATGATCGTTGTTTTCCCTGCTCCAGTAGGCCCTACAAGTGCAATGCTGGTGCCGCTGGACGCATGGAAGCTGATATTCTTCAGTACGGGAACATCTTCACGATAAGAGAAATGTACATGTTCAAAGCGAATATCTCCCTTAGGCTGCTTGAGCTCTACAGCTTTAGCCGAATCCTCGAGTTCCTCCTGTTCATCAAGCACTTCAAACACCCTTTCAGCGCCAGCTAAGCCGGACTGCAGCACATTATACACTTGGGCGATTTCGTTCAGAGGTCTGACAAACTGTCTGGAATAGCTTACGAAGCTGGCAATCATACCTACGGTAATATGCCCATTTACTGCCAGCAAACCGCCTGTCAGTGCTATCGCCGCAAAGCCAATATTGTTAATCACGGAAAGCAACGGCATCAGAAAGCCTGACCAAATTTGTGCTTTAAGTGAAATGCGATACAGTTCATCATTCACTTTCTCGAATTGCTCAACCGTATGGCTCTCATGATTAAAAGCTTTTACAACCTGTAGTCCTGAGATGGTCTCTTCTATATGGCCATTTAACATGCCCAGGTGAGCTTGCTGCTCTTTAAACAGCACCCTTGTTCGTTTCGTAATCACTTGGGCTAATATATACACTAAAGGCACCGTTATTAAACTGACTAATGTTAACATTGGACTTAGAATGAGCATCATGATCAGCGTCCCGACAATGGTCGTCAGACCTGCCATTAGCTGGATCGTAGATTGAGAAATTGTCTGATTGATGTTATCCACGTCATTCGTAACCCGGCTCATGGTCTCCCCATGGGGCCGTGTATCGAAGAAGACGAGAGGAAGCTTCTGGAGTTTCTCGAACAAAGCACCCCTTAATCCTTTGACAACTCGCTGCGACATACCCGCGACAAGCCAGCTTTGCAAGAGCGCAAGCACACTTTCGCCGAGAAAGGCACCGATAAGGACGACTAGCACAATGTGAAGAAGATTAAAATGAACTTGACCCTCCCCGCCGCGCATCGTATCGATGGCAACCCCAATCAGATACGGACCTGCAATCGTAAGGACGGCATGTAGAACTATAAAGCCGAACACTGCGAATAAGATGAGCCGCTCATTTCGTAGAAAGCGCCACATCCGTTTCAAAGTTGCTCGAATGTCCTTAGGCTTGCTGACCACTCCTCTAAAGCGCGCGCCTCCTATAGAGCCGGGTCTTGTTACTTGCGAAGGGATCTGTAACACATGCTTCTCCGAATCACGGCCGTGTTGCTTATGAGCCATAGCTTTGCACCCCCGATCCCATTTGCGAATGATAAATATCCCGATACACTTCACAGGTCTTCATCAGCTGTTCGTGTGTACCTAAACCAGCCACCTCGCCCTTGTCCAAGACTAGAATGTGATCCGCATCCATTACCGACGTAATCCGTTGGGCAATAATGAAACAGGTCATCTCCTTAGCAACCTGCTTCAGGGAGGCTTTAATTCGAGCCTCCATAGCCATATCCACTGCACTCGTACAATCGTCAAGAATTAGAAGCTTCGGTTGCTTAACCAATGCTCTTGCGATGGATAGACGTTGCTTTTGTCCGCCGGACAAATTAATGCCGCGCTGCCCCAGCCTTGTCAGGTACCCTTCGGGTAAATCTGTAATAAATCCGTGCGCTTCAGCCAGCCTGCAAGCCTGCTCCACCTCTTCCATCGAAGCTGATTCATTCCCCCAGCGAATATTGTCCAGAATGGTTCCAGAGAATAGCACCGTTTTCTGAGGCACAATCGCTAGGTGTTCGCGTAGCTTCGAAGGGTGAACCGATTGAATAGGCACACCGCCCACTGTAATCGAGCCGGAATCCATATCGTAGAACCGGGGAATAAGACTGACCAGACTGCTTTTCCCTGAACCCGTCGAACCTATGATCCCCAGGGTCTCCCCTTGTTGGACACGAAACGAAATGTTCTGAAGCACCTTAGAATCCGAATGACCTGCGTAAGAAAAAGAAACATCCTTAAAGATCACATCTCCAGACATGCGAAATTGATCTGTGGTCAATTCATTCCAATCCATCTTATGATCCTGTCTGAATACTTCTTGTATACGCTGCGCCGACGCCTTTGCACGGACGAACATATTGAACACCATAGTGAGCGCAGTCAGTGCAAATAATATTTGCATCATATAGTTCACGAAAGCAACAATATGACCTACTGGCATGTCACCTTGATTAACCCATAACCCGCCAACCCAGAGAACTGCCGCCACACCTAAATTAACCACCAGCATGATCAATGGATTAAAGATCGCCATAGCTCGCATAGCACTTGTAGCTTGTTGTCGGTGCAGATCATTAGCAGAGTCGAACTGTTTCACTTCGTAATCAAAGCGATTAAATGCCTTCACCACTCGCACACCCGCCAGGTATTCACGTATCGCACCATTAACCCGGTCCAACGCCTGCTGCACACCCATAAACCGCGCAAAGCCAACTTTAACCTGGAAAATTACTAATACAGCTACAATAGGGACAACTACGAATAACACTACAGACAAGTCTGGATTTAAACGTACTGCCATGATCATCGCACCGATCCCTAATAAGGGCGCTTTGACAAAAATACGCATAAGTCCGTTCAAAAAATGCTGAACCAACGTCACATCATTCGTCAGTCTTGTCATTAACGAGGCTCTTTCGAATTGATCCAAGCTTTCAAACGTTAAGTGTTGTATTTTGCGAAATAAATCAGATCGCATCTCCGTTCCAAGACGTTGTGACACGGTGCTGGCTACCACATTTCTACCCATGGCAGCTGCTGCTCCTATTAACGTAATAACGAACATGAGCCCTCCTAGACGCCATACGGTGTTCATGTCCTTTGCAGCTATTCCTTTATCTATAACACTTGCAAGAATCGTAGGCATCATTAAATCTGCTGCAGCCTCCAGTGCTACCAAGACAATGGCCACACAGAATCCTAGACCATATTTCTTTATGTACTTCTTTATCGGCATCGCTTCCATAACCTTTCATGTTGAAACTGCTTCCCTCCTAGTATAGTACAAATCATACGGAGAAATGAATAGAGGTTTA
>CAYUSG010000075.1:12201-18911 GCA_964447355.1 uncultured Paenibacillaceae bacterium | reverse complement strand
TTTAAAGACTAAACCATGATTAGGGTGGTACCGCGAGCAGAGCTTCTCGTCCCTTTGGGATGAGGGCTTTTTTTGTTTTAACAATCAGAAAGTATAAGTTTTGAGCGGCGCTCAAGCTTTTCTTATTTATGATCAATGAAGGAGTGGACACACATGGATTACGGTAAAACGTTAAATCTACCGCAAACTGAATTTCCAATGCGGGGGAACCTGCCTAATGCAGAACCGAAAATGCAGCAATGGTGGGAAGAAGTAGACATCTACACTAAAGTACAAGCACAGCAGAAAGGCAAGCCGAAATTTATTCTGCATGATGGGCCGCCATACGCTAACGGCGACATCCACATTGGCCACGCTCTGAATAAAGTGTTAAAGGATTTTATCGTACGATATAAGACGATGCAGGGGTTTGATGCCCCATTTGTACCGGGATGGGACACACACGGTCTACCGATCGAACAGGCTATCTCTAACAGTGGCAAAGTAGATCGTAAGAAGATGGGCGTTCCAGAATTCCGTGAATATTGTAAGGACTATGCATTGAACTGGGTCAATAAACAGAAAGATCAATTTAAGCGTTTAGGTGTACGAGCTGATTGGGATAATCCTTATATTACCTTACAGCCTGAATATGAAGCGCAGCAAATTCGTGTATTCGGAGAGATGGTTAAGAAAGGGTATATTTATAAGGGCTTAAAGCCTGTTTATTGGTCCCCTTCTTCAGAAAGCGCACTGGCAGAAGCAGAAATTGAATATAAGGAGAAAACGTCTGCTTCCATATATGTAGCTTTTGATGTGAAGGATGGCAAAGGTAAGCTGCCAGAGGATGCATCGATCATCATTTGGACCACAACACCTTGGACGCTGCCAGCGAATTTGGCGATTTCTTTACATCCTGAATTGGATTACGTCGTGGTTGAAGCAAATGGCCGTAAATTTGTGTTAGCAGAAGGACTGCTGAGTGCAGTAGCTAAAGAAGTGGAATGGGAAGCCTATACAGTACTAAGTACGGTGAAGGGTTCTGACTTGGAATATGTTGTATGTCAGCATCCATTCTACGACCGTGATTCCGTGGTTATTCTTGGAGAGCATGTTACACTAGAAGCGGGGACAGGTTGTGTTCATACCGCTCCAGGCCATGGGGAAGAGGACTTTGCAGTAGGACAGACATATAACCTCGATGTATTATGTCCGGTTGACGATCATGGTAAGTTTACACAAGAAGCACCAGGATTCGAAGGTATTTTTTATGATAAAGCTAATAAAATGATTACTGAAAAGCTGGAAGAAAGGGGGCATCTGTTAAAGCTCGGTTTTATTAAACACCAATATGCTCATGACTGGAGAACGAAAAAACCGGTCATTTATCGTGCAACTGAACAATGGTTTGCTTCAGTAGATCAATTTCGTCAGCAAATGCTGGAGGAAATTAAGAACATCAAGTGGACGCCGCATTGGGGTGAGGTGCGCTTACACAATATGATCGCGGATCGCGGTGATTGGTGTATTTCCCGTCAACGTTCGTGGGGTGTGCCTATTCCGATTGTGTACTGTCGTAACTGCAACCACCCCATCGTTAATGATGCAACCATACAGCATGTAGCCGGTCTTTTCGAGAAAGAAGGATCTAATGCTTGGTTCATTAAGGACGAGAGCGAGTTGCTGCCAGAAGGAACAGTATGTCCTGAATGTAACGGATCATCGTTCCGTAAAGAGACAGATATTATGGATGTGTGGTTCGATTCAGGGTCTAGTCATTCAGCAGTGTTAGAAACGCGTTTTGAAATGCAATGGCCTGCTGACTTGTACCTGGAAGGCTCCGATCAGTATCGCGGATGGTTTAACTCATCACTGATCACTGGTGTTGCTGTTCATGAGAAGGCGCCTTACAAAGGAATTCTAAGCCATGGCTTTACGATGGACGGCGAAGGGCGAAAAATGTCTAAGTCCATTGGGAATACAGTAGACCCGAATAAAGTATGTAACGCTTTAGGGGCTGATATTCTGCGTTTATGGGTTGCATCTGTAGACTACCAAGCAGATCACAGAATCTCAGACAATATCTTAAGTCAGACTTCAGAAGTGTACCGTAAGATTAGAAACACCCTTCGTTTCTTCTTAGGTAACTTACATGGTTTTGACCCGGCTCAAGATAAAGTGGCGTACAGTGAGCTTAATGAATTGGATCGCTATGCGTTAATCCGTTTAAACCGTATGATTGAGAAAGTGCTTAAAGCTTATGATCGTTATGAGTTCCATTTGGTGTATCAATCGATTCATCACTTCTGTGCGGTTGAAATGAGTGCATTCTATTTAGACATCGTCAAGGACCGTTTATATGTGAGTGCGCCGGCTGATAAAGCAAGAAAAGCAGCACAAACTGTATTATATGAAGCCCTTGCGGTAATAACTAAATTGATCGCGCCGATCTTGCCTCATACGGCTGATGAGGTGTGGAAGTATATGCCAAACACGGATAAACTCAGTGTTCAGCTGGCATCAATGCCGGAAGTAAATGAACAAGTATTTAATACTGAATTAGAAGCGAAATGGGATCGTTTAAATCAAATTAGAGATGATGTTCTTAAAGCGCTGGAGACAGCAAGGAAAGATAAAGTGATTGGGAATTCCTTAAGTGCTTCGGTGGCCATCTATGCAGATGAAGAAACAACAGCTTTCCTTGGTTCGTTTGATCAACTAGACCAGTTATTTATTGTTTCGCATGCAGAGGTAATGGCAGCTGGAACAGCTGTGCCTGAAGGCTCCATGGCTTTCGAGACATTATCCGTGAAGGTGAATGTGGCTGAAGGGGAGAAATGTGAACGCTGTTGGGTGGTTACACCTGAAGTAGGCAAGCATGAACACCAAGAGCATACTGCACTTTGTCCTAGATGTGCTGAGGTCGTATCGGAACATGTACACTCAGTTGAATAACAGACCTGTAAGGTGTTATGTTTGTTTATTGAAAATGAGATATAGATGATACAGAACGAGCAACTACTGTAAACGTAGCTTGCTCGTTCTTTAATCTAAAGCTTAGAATGACCGAAAGGGGAGATTCACCCGATGCAGTCGTCGAATGATAAACAAATTATGACCATGCTGGAGCAAATGAATGAACGATTAATTAAATTAGCTGAGAATACAGAATATAGGGAATTAGCTGAGTATGTTCATCTGATGAAACATCCCAAAAAGATCATATTAAAAAATCTGCTGGCCGGAATAGCTCGGGGCGTTGGTATAGCTATAGGGTTTACAGTGCTTTTGGTTTCGTTACTTTACTTCTTAAGAGCCTTAGGCGCACTTGATATTCCGATCATTGGGGATTATATTGCTGATATTGTAAAGATCGTGCAAGCCCAATTAGAAGGACCGGGCAGTTACTAACGGATTAGTACATGCCGTCTTCGAGACGATCTTCTTCCAAGTCTAATACTTCAAGCAACCCTTCGCCTTCCTGCTGCTCCAGATAACGGCGGTAGGCGCCATTACGAACGATGGACAATTGCTGCCCGTAAATGTCAGTAGCTAAGAAGCTTTCGATAGGTTCAACAAAGCCTTCTTGCTCATCACTTTCAATCATGAGGTCATTGTAATCATGGATTTCTCGCTGCTCTGATAAAGCTGGTGTATTGGAGTTCCCCCAGCTTTCTACGATTTGCCAAGCGTCTTCACCGTCAAATTGGGTCTGATCCCCTTGTTCGTCTAAGCTAGTTCTACCGAAAGGGGGCATTAAGAACTCTTCTTCAACTGGACGTTGATCATACGTATGCTGCCCTGGATTGGGGACATGGTCAATGCAGTATTTGGTCGTTGGAATGGCTTCCAGCCGAGCAAACGGAATCGGCTGATGACAGACAACACATGAACCGTATTGTCCTTCATCCATAAGGGATAACGCTTCTTCAATTTGCAGCAGATGGTATTCTGCGTTTTCATTTAAAGCAATATCTTTACCGCGCTCATATACTTCGGTAGCAACATCAGCAGGGTGGTTGTCGTAGTTAGATAATTCCCCCGGATTTTCCCTGATGCTATGTTGCATGCCAAAGTGGTCATTGCCAGTAAGTTGACTTTCAAGCTCTTTTTGTTCATGCAGCAGTTGCTGCTTCAGTCGCGTTAATTGACCATTAGTTAACGAGGTGTTCAATTCGCGCCAACTCCTTTCCGTAAGGATGCATCTATAGAGTGTGCGGAATCAAGTGCTTTTAAAGAGGTAATTCCTTGGCGCACTAGGTAACGAATGGACGTTTATACAAGCCTTATGCTACAATGGCTGGGGAATCCAACATAGGAGGTTGGCTAATGAGATATTATGTCATTGCACTCGTCGTATTAGTATTAGACCAAATTTCGAAGTGGCTGGTGGTTAAATATATGGAACTTGGACAATCGATCTCCGTGATCGGTGATTTTTTCCAACTTACCTCCCACCGCAATAAAGGTGCTGCTTTCGGGATTTTACAAGAACAAAGAATGTTCTTTATTATCACAACGATCATTTTTGTAGTTGGTATCATATGGTATCTTGAACGCAATAGAAGAATCCATAAACACCTGCTCGTCTGTTCACTGAGTTTATTGCTTGGTGGAGCCATTGGGAACTTTATTGACAGACTGCTTATGGGTGAGGTTGTGGACTTTTTTGATTTTTATTTTGCATCCATCAATTATGCGTACCCTATCTTCAATATTGCTGATTCTGCAATCGTAGTTGGTGTGTGCTTGATCATCCTAGATACACTCATCGATTGGCGAAAAGAACAAAATGAGCAAAAAGGAGCGAAAGTTGACCTTGAGCAATCACGAAATGATGCATGAACTGGATGACGAGGAGACCCTTGAGCGAATCGAATGGTCTGTAGATGCTGCAAACAGCGGCATTCGAATCGATAAGATCCTATCGGAGAAGCTTGGCGAGGAGGTATCCCGTTCACAAATTCAACATTGGATTAAGGATGGACTAGTGACTGTTAATCAGCAACAGGTTAAACCTAATTATAAATGTAATGAACACGATGAGATTAGTGTAGTCATACCTGAACCGGTGGAAACGGAGATTTTACCTGAAGCGATCCCGCTGGACATTGTGTACGAGGACGAAGATGTCATCGTTGTGAATAAACAAAGAGGTATGGTGGTTCATCCAGCACCCGGACATTACTCAGGTACGCTAGTGAATGCATTGATGCACCATTGTACCAACTTGTCAGGCATCAATGGGGTTATTAGACCCGGCATTGTACATAGAATTGATAAAGATACCTCTGGACTGATTATGGCTGCCAAGAATGACAGGGCGCATCAGTCGCTTTCAGAGCAATTGAAAGAACACAGTGTCACTAGAAAATATATCGCATTGGTGCATGGCAACGTAACACACGATCAAGGGACGATTGACGCGCCTATAGGCAGAGGAACACAGGACCGCAAAATGTTCGTGGTTACAGAGAAGAACAGCAAGCCTGCTGTTACCCATTTTGCTGTTGTAGAACGATTGCAAAAAGGAAACTACACCTTAGTTGAATTAAAGCTTGAGACGGGGAGAACACACCAAATCAGAGTGCATATGAAGTACATTGACCATCCTTTAGTCGGTGATCCGATGTATGGAAGAAACAAAGGGATTCAGATGAATGGACAAGCGCTGCATGCGGGTATTCTTGGTTTTCAACACCCTGTAACAGGAAAGTACATGGAGTTTGAAGCCCCTATCCCTTCAGATATGCAAGAAGTTATCAATATTCTCAGAGGTTCTTAAGCGCATGAGTGCGCAGGAATGAGACGATGATTTTGCAGAAGCCTGATATAAATGAACTATGCACATAGTGCAAAGATTTTGACGGATTTTCTATGTTGCCTCTTAAATGATCATGATAAAGTGATTGCAGTGAATCTATTTAAGGGGTGTTACGTATGTCCGAAGAAAGCTATATTCAATCGTTATTTGCTCAGCGGATCGGTGGTGCTGATTATGGTAAGGGTACTGCCATCTATAAATTTGAGAAAATCAAACGTGCAAAAGCAGCCGCGAAGAAGGAGCATCCTAATGTCGAGCTGATTGACATGGGAGTAGGTGAACCTGATGAAATGGCTGATGCCGGCATTGTGGCCAAGCTTGCCGAAGAAGCGGCGAAGCCTGAAAATCGAGGCTATGCAGATAATGGTATTGCGGAATTCAAGGAAGCTGCGGCTCGTTATTTGAAAAACGTATTCCATGTTGAGGGGATTGACCCAGAAACAGAAGTGGTGCACTCCATCGGTTCGAAGCCAGCCCTGGCTATGTTACCGAGCTGCTTCATAAACCCCGGAGATGTAACGATAATGACCGTGCCGGGCTATCCTATTCTGGGTACGCATACTAAATATGCTGGCGGGGAAGTTTATAACATTGAACTAAAGAAAGATAATAACTTTCTGCCGGATTTGAAATCCATTCCCGCTGATATTTGCAAACGCGCCAAACTGCTCTATTTAAACTATCCGAATAACCCAACGGGTGCGAGCGCTACGCCTGAATTTTTCGCAGAGGTTGTAGCATTCGCAAAGCAACACAATATTGTAGTCGTTCACGATGCGCCTTATGCAGCATTAACATACGATGGCTTGAAGCCGCTCAGCTTCTTATCCACACCGGGCGCTAAAGAGGTAGGCATTGAATTACATTCATTGTCCAAATCCTATAACATGACAGGCTGGAGAATTGG
>CAYUSG010000075.1:0-12191 GCA_964447355.1 uncultured Paenibacillaceae bacterium | reverse complement strand
TAGTCTTTAGAGCATTCAGTGATGTTAAGGATAAAAACGATTCAGGCCAATTCATTGCGATCCAGAAAGCGGCAGCCTACGGCCTAGATCATCCGGAAATTACTGAGCGCATCGCTGCGAAATATTCAAGGCGTCACGACATGTTAGTTGCGGCCTTAAATGAAGTTGGATTTAACGCTGAGAAGCCTAAAGGTTCCTTCTTCCTGTATGTAGAAGCGCCAAAGGGCATTAAAGGCGGACAGCGGTTTGAAACAGGTGAGGACTTCTCGCAATATTTAATTCGTGAGAAATTAATCTCGACGGTGCCTTGGGATGATGCGGGCCGGTTCGTTCGTTTCTCAGTTACTTTTCAAGCTCAAGGCCTTGAGAAGGAGCAAGAGGTCATTAACGAAATTAAACGCCGCTTAACGGATGTAGAATTTGAATTTTAATCAACAACATCACCATCATAAGCTCGAAATTCACAGCGACAAAACTATTGACATCTTTTGTCGAAAGTGTGATAATTCTCTTAATGAGCTTTAACCTTTAAAAACAGTCCCGTGAGGCTGGCAAGGTTACATGGTGAGACGCTATAACACTATATGCATGCGCGAGCCAACTATCAAGGCGGTGGACAAGTCTATGGACAATCTGTGCCTTGATGCATATAAACTCACGCAACATCTCACAATACATGTACGGACTTTAACTCCTTGCCTATCGGGTAAGGAGTTTTTCTATATGCCAAGAACTGATTATGCAGTAAAACGCACCAAAGGAGGTTCTGCCATGATGGCTGCAGATCGCCATGTGATTATGGATGAAACAGCAATTAGGCGTGCGTTAACACGAATTGCACATGAGATTTTGGAGAAGAACAAAGGTGTAGATGATTGCATCTTGATCGGCATCAGAACAAGAGGGATTTATCTGGCAAGACGGATCGCTGAGAAAATCGAAGACATTGAGGGTGTGAACATCACTGTTGGTGAACTGGACGTAACCCCCTATCGGGATGATAAGAAAGAACATGCATCGACGCAAGTTGCCAATATAAATCTGCCCATAAAAGACAAAAAAGTCATCCTATTCGATGATGTGCTGTTTACAGGACGCACCGTCCGTGCGGCAATGGATGCTTTGGTGGATATGGGAAGGCCTCAATTGATTCAGTTAGCCGTACTGGTTGATCGCGGACATCGGGAGCTGCCCATCAGACCGGACTACATAGGTAAAAATGTACCTACTTCGAAGTTAGAACAAATTGAAGTAGCTTTGCAGGAAATCGATGGCGATGATCAGGTCGTCATCATTCAACAAAGGGGGGAATCGGAATGACCGGAACATCACTTGTGTCACAAAGGCATTTATTAGGATTAAAAGGCTTGGACGCTTCGGACATACAATCTATCTTGGCGAGAGCGAAGTATTGGGAAGAACATCCGGTGAAAGTGACAGATGCGCTGCAGGGCCGCTTCGTAGCGAATATGTTTTTCGAGAACAGCACCAGAACACGGTTTTCCTTTGAAGTTGCTGAGAAAAGCCTTGGTGCGGAAGTGCTTAACTTTACTGCAGCGGCATCGAGCGTAGCTAAGGGTGAATCGATCTACGATACGGTTCGAACCTTAGAATCCATGGGGATAGATGCGGGGGTTATTCGCCTTAAACCCATCGGAGTACTCGCGGAACTGGCAGAGAAAATTCAAATCCCTTTAATTAATGCGGGGGATGGGAATAATGAACATCCAACACAAGCACTGCTTGACATGTACACGATGCAGAAGCATTTTGGTGACATTAAAGGTTTGAATGTTGCCATCATCGGTGACATCCTGCACAGCCGTGTAGCTAGATCGAATTTGTGGGGATTAACGAAGCTTGGCGCTAACGTGAGCTTCTGTGCGCCACAGGAAATGCAAGCCCCCGAGCTCGAACCTTATGCATCCTATATATCGATCGATGAAGCACTTAAGGCCGATGTGGTAATGATGCTGCGCGTGCAATTAGAAAGACATGAGAAGGGCATGATCAACTCGGCTGAACAATACAGGCAGCAGTATGGTCTCACCGTAGAGAGAGCAGGCCAAATCGGCTCGCATGCGATCATCATGCATCCAGCACCCGTCAATCGTAATGTAGAGATTGATGATGAGGTTGTAGAGCACGAACAGTCGAGAATATTCAATCAAATGAGCAACGGTGTACCGATTCGAATGGCGGTCATCGAAAGAGCATTAAGTTCATATTAGAAACGGATTAACAATTCTAAGGAGGACGACATGGGAATTTGGATCGTTGACGGTAAAGTCAATAACGCAGCAACAAACGAACTGGAGACACAACACATTTTTATTGAGAATGGTATCATTCAATCCATTACGAAGGAGCTTGGTGATACTGCGGGACACGAGGTCATAAATGCTAAAGGGCAATTAGTGTCTGCGGGCTTCATTGATATGCACGTACATCTTAGAGACCCTGGATTCGAATATAAAGAAGATATTATTACAGGGACGAAGTCAGCGGCTAAGGGCGGTTTTACAACGATTGCCTGCATGCCGAACACAAGACCTGTTATTGACACGGAAGAAACCTTGAAGTATGTGCTGGACAAGGCTAAGCAAGAAGGAAGCGCCAGAGTTTTATCCTATGCATGTATTACGAAAAATGAGCTAGGCAGAGAGCTTACAGATTTCGATGCATTAAAAGCAGCGGGTGCGATAGGCTTCACTGATGACGGCGTCGGCGTGCAAAATGCACAAATGATGAAGGATGCAATGGCCAAAGCGGCATCCATCGGACTGCCGATTATCGCTCACTGTGAGGATGATACATTAGTAGTAGGTGCAGCTGTTACCGAAGGGGAATTCGCGAAGAAACATGGACTGAAGGGTATTCCGAATGAATCAGAAGCGATTCATGTGGGACGGGATGTGCTGCTGGCTGAAGCGACAGGCGTGCATTACCATGTATGTCACGTGAGTACTGAGCAATCCGTGCGGTTGATTCGTCAAGCTAAGCAATTTGGTGTGAAGGTTACCGCTGAAGTGTGCCCGCATCATTTGCTGTTAAGCGATGAAGATATTCCGGGATTAGACGCCAATTGGAAAATGAACCCGCCGCTTCGCACGCCAAAGGATGTTCAAGCGATGATCGAAGGAATTGAAGATGGAACCATCGACATCATTGTGACCGATCATGCCCCTCATAGCGTAGAAGAGAAAGAAAAAGGCATGCAGCTTGCTCCATTTGGAATCGTAGGGCTGGAAACAGCGTTTCCACTGCTCTATACCCAATTCGTAGCAACTGGAAAATGGACGTTAAGCTTCTTGCTTGAGCGGATGACTAATAAGCCAGCGCAAGTGTTCGGCTTGCCTACTGGAGAATTGAAAGTAGGCGCAGAAGCTGATATTACGATTATTGATTTAGATACAGAAAAAGAAGTAGATCCAAGCACGTTCTTAACAAAGGGCCGCAACACCCCATTCACAGGCTGGAAGCTAAAAGGATGGCCGACGAAAACCCTATGTGCCGGACGCGTAGTGTGGTCTGACTAATTTCGAAAAAGGAGTGGATTAAACATGCAGGCAAAATTATTGCTTGAAGACGGCACGTTGTTTACTGGTAGAGCATTCGGAAGTGAAACCCAATCCATCGGCGAGGTAGTATTTAATACGGGCATGACAGGTTATCAAGAGGTTTTATCTGACCCTTCATATTGCGGTCAAATCGTGACCATGACCTATCCGTTGATTGGTAACTATGGTATTACCCGCGATGATTTCGAAGCGGTTCGTCCTTTTATTCACGGGTTCGTCGTTAGAGAACATGAAGAAGTACCAAGTAACTGGAGAGGTGAATACTCTTTAGATTACCTGCTTAAAGAATACGGCATTCCAGGAATTAGTGACATTGATACACGAGCACTTACGCGTAAGCTTCGCCATTACGGCACGATGAAAGGTATTCTATCTACAGCGAATCATTCTGTTGATGAATTAAAAGAGCGCCTGCAAGGATCAACGTTGCTAACCGATCAAGTGGTCAGAGTGTCCACGAAACAGGTCTACAGCACTCCTGGTAACAATGAGCGGGTGGTTCTAGTGGACTTTGGCAGCAAAAGCGGTATTCTTCGCGACTTAACGAAGCGTGGCTGTGATGTGGTTGTTGTTCCTCACGACACTACGGCAGATGAGATTCGCCGCTTGAAACCTGACGGTGTCTTATTGTCCAACGGACCTGGGGATCCTAAGAGTGTACCGCATGCAGTAGAAATGATTAAACAAATTCTGGGCGAATTCCCGATCTTCGGTATCTGTCTAGGTCACCAACTGTTCGCATTAGCATGCGGCGCTAATACCAGTAAATTAAAATTCGGTCACCGCGGCGGGAACCATCCAGTTAAAGACCTAATTACGAACCGCTGCTATATTACTTCTCAAAACCACGGCTATACAGTGGAAGAGGATTCTGTGAAGAACGTACCTCTAATCGTAACGCATATTAACAACAACGACCGTACGATCGAAGGCTTGAAGCATAAAGAATACCCTGCATTCTCAGTGCAGTACCATCCGGAGGCTTCACCTGGACCATTTGATTCCAGCTACTTGTTCGACGATTTCGTTGAAATGATTAAACAACATAAGTTAGATCAGCCTCAACTGCCTAAACAAGCCCAGCATGCAGCGGCTGCTAAGAAAGGAGAGCTTCAATATGCCCAAAAATAATGAACTAAAGAAAATTCTAGTGATCGGTTCCGGCCCGATCGTCATTGGACAAGCAGCAGAGTTTGACTATGCAGGAACTCAAGCCTGCCAAGCGTTGAAAGAAGAAGGCATGGAAGTTGTCCTTATCAACAGTAACCCAGCAACGATCATGACAGATACCAATATGGCAGATAAGGTGTACATTGAACCGATTACGTTAGAATTTGTAACCCAAATTATTCGTCAAGAGCGTCCAGACGGCTTGTTGCCCACATTAGGCGGACAAACAGGCCTGAACATGGCAGTTGAACTAGCTAAAGCGGGTGTTCTGGAAAAAGAGAACGTCAAGCTGCTAGGTACGCAATTAACAGCCATTGAGAAAGCAGAGGACCGCGACTTATTCAGAGAATTAATGCGCGAGTTGGAACAGCCAGTGCCTGAAAGCACTATCGTTACAACGGTAGAAGAAGCAGTAGACTTCGCTAACGAAATTGGTTATCCCATCATCATTCGTCCTGCCTACACCCTTGGTGGTACTGGCGGCGGTATCGTTAACAACGAAGAAGAATTGAGAGATATCGTGGCAGCGGGTATTCGCTACAGTCCGATTGGACAATGCCTAGTGGAGAAAAGCATCGCAGGCATGAAAGAAGTTGAGTACGAGGTTATGCGTGATTCCAACGATAACTGTATCGTTGTGTGTAACATGGAAAACTTCGACCCTGTAGGTGTTCATACAGGCGATAGTATCGTTGTTGCCCCAAGCCAGACGTTATCTGACCGTGAATACCAAATGCTTCGCAGCGCATCTTTAAAAATCATCCGTGCGCTGAATATTGAAGGCGGATGTAACGTACAATTTGCATTAGATCCACACAGCTTCCAATACTATGTTATTGAGGTAAACCCACGGGTCAGCCGTTCTTCAGCGCTTGCATCAAAGGCAACAGGCTATCCCATTGCTAAGATGGCAGCGAAAATTGCAATCGGTTATACATTGGATGAAATCGTTAATCCAGTTACAGGTCAAACTTACGCTTGCTTCGAGCCTACATTAGACTATATCGTAAGTAAAATACCACGTTGGCCGTTTGATAAATTTACCGATGCAAACCGTAAGTTAGGTACGCAGATGAAAGCAACTGGCGAAGTTATGGCCATCGGCCGGACCTTCGAGGAATCCATTCATAAAGCGGTCCGTTCCTTAGAAATTGGGGTTCACCGTCTCTATATTAAAGATCTTGAAGCATTAGACGATGAGACGATTAAATTACGTCTGGCTAAGCCGGATGACGAGCGTATGTTCATCATTACTGAAGCTTATCGCAGAGGATACACTTTACAAGACATTCAAGATATGACAAGTATCGACTGGTGGTTCTTGTATAAGCTTGAGAAGCTTGTGAAATTTGAAGATGTTCTGCGTAAAGAAGAGCTGACACAAGAGCTTCTGTCCAAAGCGAAACGCAAAGGCTTCACGGATCGCGCGATTGCTGAGCTTCGCCAAGAAGGCAACCAGCAAACGTTAATTCATGAAGATGAAGTTCGTACGTACCGTTTAGCTCAGAACATTAAGCCTGTTTATAAAATGGTTGATACTTGCGCAGCTGAATTCGAAGCAACTACGCCGTACTACTACTCAACCTACGAGCAGGAGAATGAAGTAACGCAATCGTCCAAAGAGAAGGTCGTTGTACTAGGTTCCGGCCCGATCCGAATTGGACAAGGGATTGAGTTTGACTACTCCACTGTGCACGCGGTCTGGGCAATTCAAGATGCGGGGTATGAAGCGGTTATTATCAATAATAACCCTGAGACGGTATCTACCGACTTTAACACCTCTGACCGATTGTACTTTGAACCTTTATTCTTCGAGGATGTCATGAACGTCATTGAACAAGAGAAGCCTATCGGTGTTATTGTTCAGTTCGGCGGCCAAACAGCGATCAACTTAGCTGCCCCTCTATCAAAAGCAGGCGTGCGTATTCTAGGGACAGGCTTAGAAGATATTGATGCTGCAGAGGATCGCAAGAAATTCGAAGCCTTACTTCAAAGCTTGAACATTGCACAACCTCCAGGGGGAACCGTTACTTCTGTTGACCAAGCCGTAGGCACCGCATCCAAATTTGGATATCCCGTGTTGGTTCGTCCTTCTTACGTCCTTGGCGGGCGTGCGATGGAGATCGTATATTCCGATGAAGAACTGCTAAACTATATGAAAACTGCGGTCAAAATCAACCCAGAGCATCCGGTTCTAATCGACCGCTACATGTTAGGCAAAGAGGTTGAAGTGGATGCGATTTGTGATGGCGAGACGGTATTAATTCCAGGCATTATGGAGCATATTGAGCGTGCAGGGGTTCACTCCGGCGACTCCATTGCGGTGTATCCGCCACAAACGATCTCTGAAGAGATTAAGCAGCAAATCGTAGATATTACAACGAATATTGCCAAGGCGTTAAATGTCATCGGTCTTGTGAATATCCAGTATGTTATCTTCCAGAATCAAGTGTATGTGATCGAGGTGAATCCACGCTCATCCAGAACCGTTCCATTCTTAAGTAAAGTAACGAACATTCCGATGGCGAATGTGGCTACTCGATTGATTCTAGGACAGAAGCTTGCAGATTTAGGCTATGAGAATGGACTATGGCCTGAAGATGAATTCGTATCTGTTAAAGTACCGGTGTTCTCCTTCGCGAAGCTTCGCCGTGTAGATACAACATTAGGACCTGAAATGAAATCAACAGGTGAAGTCATGGGCCGTGACCTTCAGTTCGCTAAGGCGCTCTACAAAGGTTTAGTTGGTTCAGGTATGAAAATTCCGCCAACAGGTAAAATTATTGCAACCGTTGCGGATAAAGATAAAGAAGAAGCTATTGAGATCCTGCGCGGTTTTGACAAAATGGGATACAAAATCGTGGCTACTGGCGGAACTGCAAAAGTGCTTGAAAACGCTGGCCTTTATGTTGAACGCGTTAATAAGCTTAGTGAAGGCACTCCGAACATTCTGGACCTTATTCGCAACGGAGAAGCTCATTTCGTAGTGAATACCTTAACGAAAGGCAAGAAACCGGAAAGAGACGGATTCCGTATTCGACGCGAAGCGGTTGAGAATGGGGTTGTATGTTTAACTTCATTAGATACCGTAAGAGCATTGCTGAACATGCTTGAAGCTATTAATTTCACATCTAACTCGATGCCTGCACATCAAGCTAAAGTAACCGTATAACAATTTCAATGAACAGTGATTAGGGGGTTGTTTGGCAGAAAACTGCCAAGCCCCCTTTCTTTAAAACTATAGAAGCTTATACATAAACATTCGAATCGAGGGAGGGGTTATTTCAGATGCAGATTGAATCCCGCATTGCGGAAAAGTTGGATCAAGTCCAACGCATTATGGTGGCATTGGATTTTGCTGACAAGGAAGCTGCTTCGGATTTATTAACGAACCTTGAAGGTATTCCATGTTATATGAAGGTTGGAATGCAGCTGTTCTATCAGGCAGGACCCAGCTTTGTAGAGGAGCTTAAGAAACGGGGTTACCGTGTGTTCCTCGATCTGAAAATGCATGATATTCCCAATACGGTCAAAGGCGGCGCCCAAAGCATCACTTCACTAGGCGTAGATATGTTTAATGTACACGCAGCAGGTGGTGCGGCTATGATGGAAGCCGCTTTAGAAGGTGCGGATAAAGCACTGACAGGTACAGGGCAATCAAGGCCTTTGGTGGTCGCTGTGACTCAGCTTACGAGCACCAATCAATCGATGTTGAATGATCAAATCGGCATTCCAGGTTCTGTAAAGGACGCTGTTCTTCGGTATGCAGGACTAGTTAAGCAATCCGGACTGGATGGCGTGGTTGCTTCCGCTCATGAAGTCACAAGCATAAAGGAGCAGAATGGTGCCTCTTTTATCACCGTTACACCGGGTATCCGACCTGCGGGGGCAGATGTTCAAGACCAGTCCAGAGTGATGACACCTAAAGAAGCGTTTGCTCAAGGCTCTGATTACCTAGTGATTGGCAGGCCGATCACGGCGTCGCCTAACCCGAGGGAAGCTTTTATTAACATTATTGAGGAGTTGTAAAAATATATGAGCCGTTTACAAGGTATAGCTGAACAAATCGCCAGCGCATTGCTGGATATTGAGGCGGTGGCCCTTCGTCCGAAAGAGCCGTTTACTTGGACATCCGGGATTAAGTCGCCGATTTATTGTGACAATCGTTTAACGATGTCATATCCTAACATTCGAGATCTGATCGCTGAAGGCTTCGCGGCGTTGATCGAAGAGAAATACCCTGATACAGAAGTCATTGCGGGTACAGCAACAGCAGGCATTCCGCACGCCGCTTTTGTCGCTCAGAAAATGAATCTCCCGATGATCTATGTAAGAGATAAAGCGAAAGGGCATGGCAAGCAGAATCAAATTGAGGGTGCTTTGAAGCCGGGACAGAAAGTGTTGGTTATTGAAGACTTGATCTCGACAGGCGGCAGCTCGATTAAAGCAGCACAAGCTGTGAATGAAGCGGGTGGACAAGCGTTAGCGGTGGCGGCGATTTTCACTTATGAGCTGGATCGGGCTGTGCAAGCTTTCACTGAAAGCGGCATCGAATTAAGTGCATTGTCGAATTATTCAACCCTCATTCAAGTCGCTCATAGCAAAGGCTATGTGCAAGAAGAGGACTTAGCTGCGTTAAAAGCTTGGAGAGAGAATCCAAGCGCATTTGGACAAACGGTATAAGTCTATACAAGCGATCTACAAAAAGAGACCCACATGCTTTGATAGCAGTGGGTCTTCAAACGTTTTATATTGAAAAAGGGGGTCATGGTCTTATTATAGCGCCTCGTTATTAAAGAACGATGATAGTAATATTTCATTTTGATTACAAATGATGCCTGACAACGATCTATTGCAGACTGCACTGGGTCTTTTTTAGTACCATTTTACCATTTGGGCATATCTGTAAAAATTGTATTTCCAGTCAAACTATTATCCTGTAAAATGGGTTTTATTATTCATGCTTTTGCACTAAATAAAGTCGTGGAATAAACTACCGAAACGATATACATTTGATTAACGAAACTATTCATCCAACCCAAAGTATATATTTTAGGCGGATAAACTCATTTTCTTCAATAAAAGAATTTTTTATTCGTAAGTGTAACCTTTTTTGAGTCGGTTTCGTTTAAAAGTTAAGATAACAAGTTAGTCAATATTTGGAGGAGGGTCGTAATTTTATGGCATGGTTTCAGAAAAAATCGTTGTCTAGTCCCAGCAAGCTCGATCCACCCTTAGCTAATGGCAGCCAGACGATCCCAGATCCTGTACCTGTACCTGTAGCTGTAGATGAGAAGTTGATGATGGTTTCGGCAGTTGAGCGGGAGTTTCATGTTGGCGGACGTAAGCTCCACGTTCTAAAGGGGATTAATATGGAACTGAGGCCCCAGCAGCTTGTGATGCTCAAGGGACGATCGGGGTCAGGGAAGACCACTTTACTTAACATGCTTGGCGGCTTAGACCAGCCAACAAAAGGCGAAATTTTGTTTCGCGGTCATCCATTCCATCAATGGAGTGACGACAAGCGGACAGCGGTACGCAAACAGCAAATCGGATTTATTTTTCAATCGTATGCATTAATGCCTTTGTTGTCCGCGTGGGAGAACGTAGAACTTTCCTTGCGGATGGCGGGGGTCCCACGATCGTTATGGAAAGAGCGTGTGACGCATTGTCTTGAGCTTGTCGGTCTAGGCAAAAGGATGCATCATCGTCCATTCGAATTGTCCGGCGGTGAACAGCAGCGGGTCGCTGTAGCTAAAGCTATTGCACATAAACCGGTGCTCATTCTAGCTGATGAGCCGACCGCAGAGCTGGATTCCCAGATGGGGGCCCAGGTTATGTCTGTATTTCGAGATATCATTCACACTGAACACATTACAATTTGTATGACAACACACGATCCAACAATTTTGGAGGTAGCTGATCATGTCTATGAAATGGTTGATGGAAAATTCATTGCCAACTAACCAATGGTTGAAGCGCGGATTTATACTTATGCTAGCAATTGCAATGCTGACGGTATCGGGCTGCTCTTTATTGCCCGAGGAGGATGTAGAAGAAGTGATTCCAACGATCACCCCTCCTAAGCTTCAGCAAAAGCCTGAATATACGGTGACAACGGAAACGTTGGAAACGAAGGTTAGAGGGATTGGCAAGATTATGTCGATGCAAGAGGAAACGTTATTCTTCCAAGGCGATACGACTTCTGATTCCAGCGGTTCTAAACGTGTAAAAGAGATCTATGTACGCACTGGAGATCATGTTGAAGCCGGTCAATTGATCGCTGAACTGGATGTCGTCGAACTGCAAAATGAACTGCGCCGTGAACGGCTAAACTTTCGAACAGAAGAGTTGCAAATGATAGAGAAGCTGCGCAAAGCTGATGAATTGACAGCAGTTGAGCTGGAAACAGCGAAAATTAACTTCGAACAGTCTAGAACTCGATTAACTGAGCTAGAGGAAGAGATTGGCCGAGCCAAGCTTACAGCACCCTTCTCTGGTACGATTACGACAGTGTCAGTTGAGAAAGGTGATGAAGTCGAAGCCTACGATCCGATCGCTGAGATTGCCGATTTAACGCAGCTCACAGTTGCAGCGGAGATAAGTAAATCCGATCTCCAGAAAATTGCCCTAGGGATGGAAGCGATTGTTGATATTAATGCGGCGGGCAGCTTTAAAGGGAAATTAAGCAGGCTCCCGATTGAAAAGGATGATAACCAGAATAATAACCCATGGAATCCGAACAATGGGCAAGAGGAAGATTCAATTGATAATTATTTAATCGTAGAATTGGATGAATTCCCAGCCGAGGTCACCATTGGTACACCGCTTAGTGTATCTGTCATCGTTGATCGGAAGGAGAATGTCGTAGTGATTCCACTGTCCGCGCTAAGAAGCCATGGCGGCAGAGACTATGTTCAAGTCGTAGACGAGAACGGCAAGCGTGAGGTGGATGTAGAAGTTGGACAGAAAGCTGCGACGGTAGTTGAAATCATCAAGGGGCTGGAGCCGGGACAGAAAGTAGTGGGTAGATAATGGGTATGCCATTGTTACGTTTTCTATACCGCAAAATGTGGAATACGCGCTGGCTCACTCTCAGCACATTGATTGGCCTAATCGTTGCTGTTTCGTTTACCATCAGTATTCCAATGTACGCTGACGGTGCTCTTAAACGTGTGGTGTCATCGTCACTTCAAGAGCGAAATCAAGGCTTTCCAGCGGGTTCATTGCTCATTCGTTATCAGGGCGTAGGTACAGAAGTGGCCGACCTGGAATCCGTTCAGGCGGTAGATCAATATATTGAGAATGAGATACCACAGGATATCGTTTTTCCTTATTATACAATCGTCAACAGTATGTCGATTCGAGTTTCTCAAGACAGTCGAGATTATCCAACCAGTTTTGAAACCGGAAAAAGGCGCGCCATGCCCATAATCTAAT
>CAYUSG010000074.1:0-18949 GCA_964447355.1 uncultured Paenibacillaceae bacterium | reverse complement strand
AATAATGTTCAAGTGGACCCTAAGATTAAGCTAGTCTACGATTTAAGCTTTCATCACCCTGAACAGGGCATCATGATTGATGCGGTCACGGGTGAATGGGCCGATCTAGGGTGGTCTCCTATTCCAGCGGGACATTCAAAAGAGCTTCCTTCCGATATTCAAGGACATTGGGCTGAAAAGGACCTTCAAACGCTGCTCCAATACCGCGTGATTGAGACAGATGCGCAAGGACAACTAAATCCCGATGTGCATATTTCACGCGGCGACTGGGTAGCTATGATGGCCAAAGCTGCTAATCCCAGCGTGTTAGGGTTTTATAACTATGCTGATCAGCGACCAATCTTCAAAGATATCGATAACAGCCATGAAGCATACGGCGCCTTTGTGTTAGCCGATCAATATGGCTGGCTGCAATCCGATGAGACTCATGCATTCATGCCGGAAGAACAACTAACTCGCGAGGAATTAGCGAAGTTTTTAACTCAGATTTTGGGTTATGACCAATTAGCGGACTATTTCGATACCGATCAAGTATTAGCTGGTATTGCTGATGCGGATGCGCTTGATCATAAGGGGCACATGGCGATTGTGGTCCAGCTTGGTTTATTACAGCCTTCTGCAACAGGTAAATTAAGACCAGAAGCGCCACTAACGAAGGCAGAGGCTGCCTCTGTCATAATGCGGTTAGTTCAATTGCAAGGCAAGACGGATCAATCTATACAACAGCAACCCTACTAATCAAAGAAACGGCTGCAGCAGTCATCATGACTGCTGCAGCCGTTTCTTAGTGATTACGCATTGGCCTTGAGCACAAATTGCTCTATAACCTGCTTTACACCCTCATCATTATTGCTTGCAGTGACATGGTTTGCGAGCAGCTTCAGTGAATCAATCGCATTGCCCATCGCAACGCCTAGACCTGCGACTTCGATCATTTCTTTATCATTCCAAGCATCGCCAATAGCAATCACCTGCTCCAGTGTGCAGCCGAAGTGAGCAGCGAGGTGGCGAACAGCATGTCCCTTAGTCCCTTCAGGGTGTGTGATCTCAAGAAAATAAGGCTTGGACTTTGTGATATGAACTTGATCCTTGAAACGGGCTTTCCATTCGACCTGGAGTTCGTCCAGAAATTCGGGTGTATCATAAACGAGTAATTTAGTATTCGGTTGATCGGCGAGTTGATCAAATTCTGGATCTACAATATAAGGTACCTTGGATAGATCCGAGTATTTCTTTATTCTCTCGTTATCCTCGCGAACGTATAATGTGTCATTCACATAAGCTTGCAAATGCAGGCCACGTTGCTTTGTCTCTAAGAAGATATCCTGTGCAACGGACTGGGGTACATAACGTTCGTATAATACGGTCTCATCTAACAAATTCTTAACATATGAGCCTTGATACGTAATGATTGGAACGTTCAATTCCAGCTGCTTCGCCACATTCTTAGCTGAAGCGAACATGCGGCCAGTAGCCAAGGTTACGACTGTTCCTTGGCGAACGGCCTTAAGTAAAGCTTGTTTGGTGCCTTCAGTGATGACGCGGTCATCATTCAGCAAAGTGTCATCGATGTCGATGGTGATCATTTTGTACATACATACTTGCTCCGTTCTATAGTAAGATGTCGGTCGCTTAATGATTATGATTATTATGCTCGTCCATACTGCTGTTTGGATCGTGCTTCATCGTATTATCCTGCTGTTCTAATGCTTCGAGGTTCTCAGGAGACCCCACAATTATTTTCTGCTTTGGCATGTGGTGCATAGCCCCAACGGTGACGTGGGAGATTACATAATAAACGGATGGTTTCTCGAAGGTTTTCTGAATGGTGTACACACCTTCGCCGATATGTTCGCCCGCAATGGTCTCGCTTTGGTCCATTAATCCGGCTTCATATACTTCAAATTCAACTTCATCCGCCTCAGTCACGGGTTTTCCTTCTAAGCTGATCGTGGCTTGAATGGTTGCTTCTTGGCCAGGCTCCAGCTGCTCTGAGGGCTTTACCTCAAGCTTCACCTCTATCATCTGCCCTGTCGGCAATTCAGGTTGTTTCTGACTGCAACCAGCTATGGCTACCGCGAGAAGCATCGTTAATAATCCAATCGTTCTCATCTTCATTGATCCAAGATCCTTTCATTTTTAGTTATTTTCAGATTATTTCATTAAGTTTTAATTATATCACTTTACGCGGGGCTTTACATGTTTCGATCCAAGCACGTTTTAGCCGTATGCATGATGAAGCGGGTCGTTGGGAAGCTTAAGGGAAAATAATGATTTAACAAAGGAGAGGATAGCTTTGAACATGCTCACAGATGAAAAAGTGAATTCTTATAAGATAGGTGTAGGCGAAATGAAGGCGCATCTGCCACACATGGTAGAAGCCTATCACACTTTTACGGGTGAGTGCTTTAAGGCGGGGGTTTTAGACGAGAAGTCAAAACAATTGATTGCGCTCGGCATCAGTTTATTCTCCAATAACGAAGTATGTACGCTGTATCACGTGCAAGAAGCGCGATCCAAAGGAGCCAGCAGTCAAGAAATACTGGAAGCTACCGCGGTCGCAGCCGCAGTAGGAGGCGGATATGCTATGTCTCAAGGGGTAACTCGTGTTCAGACTGCACTGAAGCAATAGAAGAAATGCAGCCGACATTAAACCATGTGGTCTGCATCCCTGAAACAAACAAAATGCTGTTGACCTTTAGAGGTCACAGCATTTTTATCAAGTTGCTATATTTAGAAGAGAAGTATACACACTGCTGCTTACCTAGCGAAGGGAACAAACTCTTCCTTTACTAAGCGCTGCAAAATGGTCATCGGTATTTTTGCGCTCCGCTCCAAATCCATCATACTGCTGCGGGGAAACGTCCTTAAATGATCCCGCATGACATTATAATAATGATCGTACATAACTTGGCATTGGCTGCAGTATTCAGATCTGTGCTTTAGAAACATGGCACCACAGTGCCTGCAATTATGAAGCTGCGTCATGCCATCAACCTCCTAGAATCAACCACTCATTATCTTACTATTACTATTCGTTGGCTTGTAAGATATTGAGGGGGTCGCATTCACCCAAATTAGATTTACAGATTCAGCTGCTCAACTGAGTATTGAGAGAGATGAATCTTAATCTATTGACTCTATTGTAGTTTAGGCTGATGGGACGTGCCAGTGTCTTAAATCTCATTTTATCTGAGAAAAGAGGCGAACCTTAGGCTTACTGTATGGGTTCCTGCTGGTAAACAGTTTTGTTTTTTCCAGTTCGTTTAGCACAGTAGAGGGCTTGATCTGCTCCTTTGAAGAGTAATTCTTTTCCAAATCCTTTTTCGTAGTTTTGTAGTCCTATGCTGATAGTAATAGATTTGCCCTCTAATTCAGTATGTTCAATTTCAGAGAGCTTAAGGCGAATGTGTTCTACGATCTGGTAAGCCTCGTCATGCGTTTTGTCTGTGAAAATAACGGCAAATTCTTCTCCTCCGTAACGGGCGGGAAAATCATCCGAAGTAACGAACGTTTGGATCGTGGAAGCCACCCGTTTTAGAACGAGGTCTCCCACCCAATGTCCGTAAGTATCATTAACATTCTTGAAATTATCAATATCAAATATAGCCAACTGCAATGATAAGTTATTGCGTTCACTCTGGTCTACCAGCTTGTCAAGATATTCATGAAACGTTTTATGATTGTACAGATTAGTCAGTGCATCTTTCTTGGATAACTGATCCATAATGACGTTACGCACGAGTAAATCTTGTTCAGATTGAACTGAGGCTTTAAGAATGTTAAGAATTTCTACACCGCGGTGATGAATGCCAAGTCCCAAGGAGGTTACGCCAGCTAAATATCCAGTATAGTAAATAAGCTCGTCAGCGGCGAACATACCGTCTGGAATAAAGAAAAAGTAATAGATTAGAAATGAAAGATAGTTTAATGCAACTGAGAAGAGAAGCTTCTTGCGGTCGAAATAAAACATAGCAATGAAAATAGGGGCCATTAATGTTGTGTAAATACCAGGCATTCCTGAAGCAGGAATAATAAACATAATCGTAATAAATGTCCCGGCGAGCAAGATAATGAAATCAAGATAGCGCTTAAATTGACGAATGAAGAGCTCGATAAGGCCCAAAACAACCGCTATGCTGATATCGGGTATCAATATATATGCAATGATATATTCAGAGAGCGCCATTCCTTTATTCTCTAGGAAAAAGCATCCGACGCTTTGGAATGTCAGAGCAATAAGAAGAACAAGCCAATACGTATTAAGTATTTTACGATTCCACTGATGGGAGTTAATTAAGTTATGAATAGTAGTGACATGTTTATCCATAGCGGCTCCTTCGAATTGGACGAATTTTGTAATAATTATAACATGTATTGGCACCCTTTAATATAGAATTTTTAACATTAAAGTACATATTTCGACATAATAAAAGCAGCCTCTCAGGGCTGCAATTCCGATCTGTTTAAGCATTAGCCAAGAAGACTCTTTACTTAAATTCTTCAGCAACTAAATCGTTGAAGAGTTGAAGCTTTGCTTCGCCCTCTTTGGCCTCTCCGCCATTTTTAGATAAGCGGGCAAAGGTATTGATGAAATGTTGATTGGCCGAAATATAAACCTCATACAGATGAGGATCCATTCGCCGCAATTTAACAGCAATGGTTTGCTTTAATTCATGAGATAAATTCTCGTGATCTGCGACGACATAAGGATTATCATCTCCAATGGCGAGATCTCTAGGGTTAGCGTAAATTTCATTTTCTTCTTCCGGATAGCCTGCGGAGTCTTGTCGATCATCTTGCTCGTCCGGCCCGCGGTGTGTTCCTGTTGCAGTATCGTCCAGCATAATGGCCACATAAGCGTTGCGATCGGTTATAAACACATACGCTTGACGGATGCCGGCCATGTCGCCGATTAAGTAAGAGGCTTCCTTGGAATAGTGAAATTCCTGATTCGTATGATTTCTTCCGCCCTCCATCATCTTTCCATAAGCGCGTGCGCCTTCTACAGGCTTATCATCGCCCGGCATATTGGAGCCGTAGTCGTAATTGCTTTGCTCGTATTGCTTCTTATAACCTTCTTCACCTCTTGAACAACCAGGAACCAACAAGGCTGCGGCTGCCAGCATCATGAACATTAACTTGAACGCATGTTGTCTTTGCATTCAATCGCCCCTTTACAATAGAAAGTCTTAACTATTGTTTAGGTTGCGAACATGGATGGAATCTATACCCGTAAATAAAAGGAGAAAGCTTTGGGAAAGATGCATAAATGGGGCATAATATGGAAACAAATCATGAAAGGGATGTGTAAACCATTAAGTGAAATGGATTGTCAATCCCTAGCTTTTAGAACAATTTGTGAACTTCTTCAATTCGATTGACAAAAGGTTTTAACGAATTTATAGTTATAAGGTGATTGTGTTTGTTGACAAGTTTCGAGCCCGTTGTTCTAGGGTTCATGAGGTCCTAAGCTGCCCTTACATAACATCCTAAGGGTGTAGATATTTACTATTAAAGAAGCGGGGTTGATGAAAAGTGATTCGGTGGCATTTCTTTAAGCGTCTAGCACCCTTGATTGCGGTCATGGTGTTGCTTTTAGCTGGATGCAGCTTGGAAGAAGCAAGTCCCTTAAATCCAAAGGGGCCAGTTGCAGCAGACCAACTATGGTTAATCAAACTTTCCTTGGGCATTATGACAGGTGTATTAGTCGTTGTTTTTGCAATCTTCTTCTATGTTCTTGTTCGTTTCCGTAAACGTAGAGGACAAACTGGTATTCCTAAGCAGGTAGAGGGTAATCACAAGCTTGAGATTATATGGACTGTGATTCCGCTTGTATTATTGTTTATTCTAGCGGTTCCAACAGTAGCTACAACGTTCAGCTTGGCTGAAGATTACAGTGAGTACCAGGATGCAGTTAAAGTCAAAGTGACAGCGCATCAGTACTGGTGGGAATTTGAATATCCTGAGCTCGGTATTCGGACAGCCCAAGACCTTTATATTCCAACAGGTAAAATCGTTCAGGTGGAATTAACGTCCTCTGACGTTATTCACTCCTTCTGGATCCCTGCCTTAGCGGGTAAGATGGATACGAATCCACAGATGATTAACAAAATGTTTTTCCAAGCGGATGAAGCAGGTATTTATAAAGGGAAATGCGCCGAGTTGTGCGGACCTTCCCATGCTTTGATGGATTTTAAAGCGGTCGCTGTATCTCCAGAGGATTTTGATGCTTGGGTAGCTGATATGAAAGAAGAAGTTGTGACAGCTGAAAATGTCCAAGCAGGTCAAGCGATTTTTGAAGCACAATGCTTGCAATGTCATGCGATTGATGTAAACGCACCTGGATTTGGTCCTAACTTGAACGGCTTTGCAGATCGTGAGTTGATCGCAGGTTACCTTGAGAATAATGCTGAAGAGTTGAAGCGTTGGATCAAGAACCCTCAAGACGTAAAAGCAGGACATGGCGAAGGTAAAGGTATGCCGGCTTACGAAGGCCTCTTATCTGACCAGGAATTAGATGATTTAGTGCAATATCTACAAACATTAAAATAAACGAAACGCTGTTAAAAGGAGGTAAACACAAGTGGCACATGCTCATGCGGTAAAAAGATACCGTGGGTTAATGGATTGGTTAACAACCGTGGATCATAAGAAAATAGGGATTCTTTACCTCGCAGCGGGTGGATTCTTCTTCCTAATTGGAGGATTAGAAGCGGTTTTAATTCGGATTCAGCTCATGTTTCCAATGAACGACTTTTTGGATGGAAAAACGTTTAATGAAGTTTTAACAATGCACGGAACAACAATGATCTTCTTGGCTGTCATGCCGATGATATTTGGCTTTATGAATGCTGTCATCCCACTCCAGATCGGGGCGAGGGACGTAGCGTTTCCTTTCGTTAATGCATTAGGGTTCTGGACCTTCTTCTTTGGAGGATTACTGGTTAATCTGAGCTGGTTTATGGGAGGCGTCCCAGACATGGGATGGACAGCTTATACACCACTTTCCAGTGATGAAACCTTTACGGGTATGGGAGCGGAATTCTACGCTGTAGGTTTGCAGATCGCTGGTATTGGTACATTAATCGGGGGGATTAACTTTCTCGTTACGATTATTAATATGCGTGCACCAGGGATGTCCTTTATGAGAATGCCGATGTTTACATGGGCGGCCTTCATCACATCCGCGTTGATCTTATTCGCTTTTCCTGTATTAGCAGTAGGTCTTGTACTTATTACGTTTGATCGTTTATTCGATGCCAATTTCTTTGATGTCAGTCAAGGCGGAAGCTCAGTTTTATGGGAGCATATTTTCTGGATCTTTGGTCATCCTGAAGTTTATATCCTGATCTTGCCTGCATTCGGTATTATTTCTGAAGTGGTTGCAACTTTCTCTAAGAAAAGATTGTTCGGATACAGTGCGATGGTTTTCGCAACTGCATTAATCGGTTTCTTAGGCTTCATGGTTTGGGCTCACCATATGTTTACAGCAGGTATGGGTCCAATCGCTAATGCGTTGTTCGGGGTAGCGACGATGTTAATCGCTGTTCCAACAGGGATCAAAATTTTCAACTGGCTATTCACAATGTGGGGATGTCAAATCACCTTTACCACTGCGAACTTATATGCAGTAGGCTTCATTCCAACATTCGTTATGGGTGGGGTTACAGGGGTTATGCTAGCTGTGCCGCCAGCAGACTTCCAATTCCATGACAGCTACTTCGTAGTTGCTCACTTCCATTACGTTATTGTCGGCGGTCTAGTATTAGGCTTGTTCTCAGCCCTTTTCTACTGGTGGCCGAAGATGTTTGGCCGCGTATTGCATGAAGGATTAGGTAAAGCAAGCTTCTGGTTCTTCTTTATCGGTTTCCATATGACATTCTTCATCCAGCATTTCTTGGGACTTATTGGTATGCCGCGCCGCGTGTTTACGTACTTGGAAGGCCAAGGCTGGGATAATATGAACTTTATTAGTACGATTGGTGCTTTCCTTATGGGAGTAGGTACGATTCTAGTGTTGTGGAACATTGTAATCACATCCCTTAAACCTAAGAATGCACCTGCTGATCCATGGGATGGAAGAACACTTGAGTGGTCTATTCCTTCTCCAGCACCTGAATATAACTTTGCACAAACACCTTTAGTTAAAGGTTTAGATGCATTATGGAAAGAGAAAATGGCAGGCAATAAAAAGTTGACCCCAGCCGAACCGGTGGGTCCGATTCATATGCCTTCACCATCGATTCTTCCGATCATTATGTCTTTCGGATTATTTATTACCGGTTTTGGTTTCATGTATCAAGACCATCTATTTGAAACGGGTTTATGGAACACCTTGTTCGGCAACTATATCGTTGCAGGCGTCGGCTTATTGATTACATTTGGCTGCATGTTCTTACGTTCTGTAATTGACGATCATGGTTTCCATATTGAAGTTGATGAAATCGAACGGACTGAGAAGGGGGTAAAAGCATGAGCCAGGTTCATACTCATGGAGGCCAGCTTCCTCCTCATCCAGAAAAGGCAACATTGGAAGGCCGTAATAAAATTTTAGGATTCTGGTTATTCCTTGGCGGAGAGACTGTATTGTTTGGTACTTTGTTTGCTACATTCCTAGCTTTAAGGAATGAAGTTGCAGGCGGACCTTCAGGACAGGAACTATTCCAATTAGGCATGATCTTCGCAGCAACGATTATCCTACTAACATCAAGTTTAACAAGTGTGTTCGCTATTCAAGCACTTCATAGTGCAAATGTAAAAGGGATTGTCACTTGGTTAACAGTCACTGTTCTTCTAGGTTTAGGATTCCTAGGTTTAGAAATTTATGAGTTCTGGCACTATGTACATGAAGGTCATGGATTCACAACAAGTGCTTTCAGTTCTGCATTCTATGCACTGGTAGGATTCCACGGTGCCCACGTTGCTTTCGGTGTTGTGTGGATTGGCATGATTACAGTGATGGTAGCAAGAAGAGGATTAAATTTGATTACAGCACCTAAAGTATATGTAGCCAGCTTATACTGGCACTTTATCGACGTTGTATGGGTGTTCATCTTTACAGTAGTTTACCTCATGGGAAAGGTGGGTTAGATGAATGGAACATCAACACACAAAACCTGTTGACCGCGTAAAACGTACTGAAGGTCATGAAGGGCCTAAAAATCATCTAATCGGATTTGCCATTTCAATTTTCTTAACTATACTCGCTTTTGTTGCTGTTGCTAATGTCCAAACATTAGATCGCACCTTTGTATTGATGCTGTTAGTGGCAATGGCAGTAGTGCAAGTCGTAGTTCAGTTAGCATTTTGGATGCATATGAAAGATAAGGGACACTTTTTCCCAGTCTTATTTATAGCCACAGGCTGTTTAATTGTTGGAACATTCGTTGTAATGTCTCAATATTGGGTTTGGTGGTAATTGTCGGAGGGAGCGAATAGACATATTTGCTCCCTCTTTTTTTAAGATATTTAGAAAGGGGAACACACGATGTTAGGCTTAGAGAACTTCGACTTCAGAGCGTTGTGGAGTCCCGGTATTCTCTTAACGTTTGTTTTAGCAGCGATCATTTATTTGTGGATCACAAGCGAGGCTAGCAAACAATTTGGGGGTACTCCAGCAACGTTCATGCAAAGAGTCCTGTTTATCGTTGGTTTGATTGTGTTGTATTTATGCCAAGGCGGACCGCTTAGCTTACTGGCTCACTTGATGTTCAGTGCACATATGGTTGTCATGGCGCTTTCTTTCTTGGTTGTCCCCCCTTTATTGATTCTCGGAACGCCTAAGTGGATGTGGGAACGCTGGGCACAATTTAAGCTTGTTAAGAAGTTACGAGTTTTTTCCCATCCCTTGGTGGCGGTTCTATTGTTTAATGTTACATTCTCGTTCTACCATATTCCTATGATTCACGATTATGTGATGACGAACTATGTGGTGCATGTCATATATTATATCGTTATGTTCGCAGCAGCTATGTTAATGTACTGGCCTATCCTGTCTCCATTGCCGACTTCCTATGAAATGAGCGAACTTAAGAAGATGGGCTATATTTTCTTAAATGGCATTCTCCTGACACCTGCCTGCGGCTTGATTATTTTCGCTGATCAGCCATTGTATGCTACGTTCACAGATCCAAACATTTGGGATGTAGCAATTGGGTACTGTGTACCTGGGGGGAGTGCAACAATTCTGCAGTCTTACGCCGGACCTGAATTTTTTCAGATTTTCTCTCCTAAAGATGACCAGCAACTGGGGGGCGTGATCATGAAATTGGTTCAAGAGGTTGTCTACGGTTTGGCGCTTGCCCACACATTCTACCTATGGTTCCGCAGAGAAAATCCCAAAGGATCGGATGATTTGAATCCACAGATGAACTAGAGTCGCATTAGCAAATTAGGACGCGGCGTTGTTTCATGTTAAAATAAAGAAAAATTTATTAACAGGGAAGGGATTCATGTTGTCAGCATTATTGCCTACAATCAGTACACTCTTTATAGTGATTAGTGCGGTATTGGTCGGATACGGCTGGTATTTGATTAAGAAGGGTTTAAGGGACAAACATATAAAGGTCATGACCTTGGGTGCGCTGTTTGCATTAGCATTCTTCATCGTCTATTTATCCAAGACGATTTTTGTAGGCAGTACCAAATTTGGAGGACCTGAATATTTGCAAATCCCTTATCTTATTTTTTTGCTAACGCATATTGTACTCTCAACCACTGCTGCAGTGTTCGGTATTGTGACGTTAACGCTAGGGTTCAAGCAGAAGTATGCTAAGCATCGCAAGATTGGAAAGTGGACCGCAATCATTTGGTTTATAACAGCCCTTACCGGTGTGATGGTGTACGCTCTCCTATATATTCTTTATCCGGGAGATAAAGCGGAAAGTTTGATTCATGCCATTTTTGGATAAGCTGGAGATCTTCGTCTTAATAGACGAGGGTCTTTTTTTGTATGATTGAAATAATAAGAAGATGAAATGTTTAGGTGAAATAGCCGTAGAATAGAACGTGTAACCTTATTCAGAAAGGAGATTGTACATGCATGCATTAGAGCTAGATCACATATCTAAGCAATATGGGAACTACACCGCGGTTGATGACTTGAGCCTAGGGATTAAAGAAGGTGAAATATTCGGTCTGTTAGGCGCCAACGGTGCTGGAAAGACTACAACGATGAGAATGGTATTAGGCTTGATTGCCCCGGATGAGGGTTCGATTCGCTGGAGAGGTCAACCTTTATCCAAGGAACGGGGAAGGATGATGGGGTACTTGCCTGAAGAACGAGGGCTTTATCCTAAAGTTAAAGTATCTGAACAAATTGTATATTTGGCTGAATTAAGAGGGATGAAGCGTAAAGAAGCAGTGGAACAGTTGAAGCGATGGTTGGATTCATTTGGTGTGCCGGACTATTTTGATAAACGGGTGGAGGAGTTATCTAAAGGAAATCAACAGAAAATCCAGTTCATTGCGGCAGTTATTCATAATCCAGACATTGTGATTTTGGATGAGCCTTTCAGCGGATTAGATCCTGTGAATGTGGAGCTGTTGAAATCAATAGTGCTGGACCAAAAGCGCAGCGGTAAAACCATTCTCTTCTCAAGCCATCGGATGGATCATGTCGAAGAGCTGTGCCAAAATATCTGCATATTGCATCAATCGAATACGGTGCTCAAAGGCAATATTAAAGAGATCAAACAGGGGTTTCCGCGGGAACGGGTAATGCTCCAAACGAAACAGCCTGTTACGGGGCTGGAACGGATTAAGGGGATTCAAGAGATAAAAGAGCTTGGGAATGGATATGAGCTGTTGATTGAGGAAGAATCAATAGCGCAAGACATTTTGCAGTTAGCTACATCGCAGACTGTTGTCGACCGGTTTCAAGTGATGGAACCTACATTAAATGAAATTTTTATTAAAAAGGTAGGTGGACAGCTTGCGTGATGTATGGACCGTCATTCGCTTTACGTTTATGAATCGGTTTCGGACAAGGACGTATTTAGTAACGACCTTGATTTTCGTAATCTTATTATCCATCTTGGTGAATTTGCCGTTTTTCATTCAATCGATTTCAAACACAGAAGACAAGCCCGAGCGAATTGGGATTTTGGCTGAGGATGGCGACCTTGCTGAGCGATTGAGCCTATATTTTGCAAAGCAGGATGAACCGCTTATTGAGACTGTACTTATTGAGGAAGGGGATGAAACACAAGCTAGAGCTTTAATGGAAGAAGATGACATAACAGGCTATTTGATGCTTTATGACCCCGTATTTGCTGAAGTACAGTATAAGAGTGAAAATGAGCTTGGTATGGGCATTGAAAATGCGCTGAAGCAGGCGTTATCGTTCTTGAAGCAAGAGAGCTTGCTGGCTGACCTTGGGTTGACCGAAGCAGAGCTGCAGCGAATTAATGCGCCAATATCGATTGAGACTGTACAAATTTCGTTGTCGGACGATCATCCTGAGCAGGGCAAGAGTGAGGGTGAAATGATGACGGCATTTGTCCTTGTGTACATCATGTTATTCCTTCTGTATATGGGAGTAGTAGGTTACGGGAATATGGTAGCCACAGAGATCACCTCCGAGAAGAGCTCCAGAGTGATGGAGCTTTTAATTACTAGTGTAACTCCATTGAAACAAATGTTCGGCAAAATCGTCGGTATATGTCTGCTAGGATTTTTGCAGATGGCGATTTTTTTGGCAGCGATCTTAGTGAATGCGGCTTTTGAGCACAATCGTATAATGTTAAATCAACTAGAAATTGACCTGTTTGCTTCGGGTCCCGGCTTGTTCATTTATTTTGTCATCTTCTATATTCTGGGGTATCTCATCTATGCATCCGTGTTTGCAGGGATAGGTTCCTTAGTGAGTCGAACAGAGGAGGTCGGGCAAGCCATTATGCCTGTGATGATGCTGGTTATAGCGGCGTTTATGGTGGCCATGTTTGGGCTGCAAAGCCCGAATGCCCCGTTCGTTACAGCCATGTCCTTCGTCCCTTTCTTCAGTCCGCTGCTGATGTTTCTGCGCATTGGTATGAGTGACCCCGCAGGGTGGGAGATTGCGTTATCATTAATCATACTTCTGGGCTCAGTGATTGGTTTAGCCTGGTTGTCAGCCAAGATTTATCGTACGGGGGTTCTAATGTACGGCAAGCGTCCTTCTTTTAAAGAATTGAGAAGGGCGATGAAAGCGAATCGAAGTTAAATGTAACATGAATCATGTAATAAATAGGACGCTCTGAGTCAGTCCAACGACGAAGAGCGTCCTATTTATTACTTAGGCGAAGATTCTTGATAATCGCTTATGCGTTTATGATTTGGTGGCGAGCTTCTGTTGTTTGATATGACTGGTACTGCCGGAGCCGGCATCCTCTTGTGGAGGGCGCGTCTGTTGAATGAAAAATGCCAGTATTAAGGCAGCTGCAGTAATCCAGGTTGCCACTTCAAAGGCGAAATCAACACCGTAAATAAAGGCATCCTTATAAGCTTCTGCCATGGCAAGTTGATCGGCTGGAGACAAATGTTGTGAAGCGACAGTCTCAGCCATACGGTCTTTGGTATGGTTCGTTGCAATCGATACAAGCAGGGCTGTACCTAATGCACCGGAAACGGTTCTAAGCGTATTAGACATCGCCGTACCGTGTGAATTTAATCGGCGAGGCAATTGATTTAATCCTGCCGTCATAATGGGCATCATCAGCATGGACATCCCAAACATGCGCAGTGTGTAAAGTAAGATCAGATGCGTGTAGGTGGTTGTGTCTGTTAATCGGCTGAAATCCCAGGTGGTTGCTACTGTAATGACAAGACCCGTCACGGCAAGCCATCTGGCCCCAATTTTATCGAATATAATCCCCGTAATAGGAGACATAATTCCCATCACGATGGCGCCAGGTAAGAGCAGCAGGCCGGATTCCAGCGGGGAGAAGCCTCTTATCGTCTGCAGGTAAATCGGCAGTAAGATCATAGCTGAATACATCGCCATGGTGATGATTACATTGATTACTGTTGTCAAAGCAAACATGTTGTACTTAAACACCTTAAACTCAAGCAAAGGCTTCTCAATACGCAGCTGACGCCATAGGAAGAGCAGTAATGTCACAATCCCGATGCTGAGGCTTATGAGAACGCGTGAACTGCCCCAGCCGAACTCGGGCTGACCTGCTTCACTGAATCCATACAGCAGTCCGCCAAATCCAAGTGTAGACAAAATAACACTGAGGATGTCCAATTTAGGCATCGTCCGATTCGTAACATTCTTCATAAAGAAGAAGCCGAGTACGATAGAAAGCACAGAGATGGGTATTACAATGTAGAACAATAAACGCCAAGAGTGGTGTTCAACCACCCAGCCTGAAAGGGTCGGTCCAACAGCAGGACCAAAGACCATCGCTAACCCCATCATGCCCATTGCTCTGCCTCTTTGCTCTGCGGGATAGATCATGAAGATGACGACCGTCATCAAAGGCATTAAGATACCGACACCTAACGCCTGAATGACACGACCGCCTAGCAGAAATTCAAAGTTAGGACTGACAGCGCAAATAATGGTACCTATTAAGAACAGTACTGTAGACGAAATGAATAACATGCGTGCTGTAAATTTATCGATGAGAAATGCACTGATCGGAATCAGTACACCGTTCACGAGCATGAATCCGGTAGTAAGCCATTGGGCTGTGTTCGCTGTTATTTGAAGATCCTCCATCATTTTAGGTAATGCCACATTAATGAGTGTTTGATTTAAGATTCCTACAAATGCCCCTAAAACTAAGGTAAAGAGAATGGCTCCCTTATTTATATGATCGGGTGTGTGTGTACTAGATTCATTGTTCATCGTGTTGTTCACGCTCCTTCAGCTTGGTAATAATTAATTGGTGCGTTTGGAGTAAATGGTCCAAATCTTGTTCAGGGATGTCCAATAAAATAGACATTTTCTCTAAAAATAATGCATGGGATTTCTCTTGAATGTGTATGCCTTTAGGAGTCAATGACAGCACTTTGCTTCGCCGATCTGATTTTTGCACTTCACTTTCCACAAAACCAGATTTGATGAGTCGCTCTACCATGCCGCTAGTCGTGCTTTTTCCGAGGTACAAGCGTTCAGCGAGTTCTAACACGCCTATTTTCGGATGCTCCTTGAGAATTTTCATCGCTCTTGCTTGATTTACGGTCGTACCCAGAGCTTCTGTTTCCTTCCAGAGTATACGCATGTAATAACGATGCAGCTCACGAAAGGAATGCAGTACCGCATTAACTTTTTCTTTATTATTCAATGCAATAGTCTCCTTCTTCAATCTGTTAGTTCGTATAGGAACTAATTAGTTCGCATAAGAAGTATTGTAATTGTTTTTACGGTATGATGTCAACATGGGGTGTCATCCATAATTGGGGATAACTGTGTTGGACATGCAATGACTATAATCTAGATTGAAATGGGCTAGACTACATAAGATCAAGCTAGGATAATAAATGAAGAAGTATGTTAAATGATTGTTAAGCGCAGGAGGGTTAAGACATGAGGAAGGTTAATATAACAGGAACCGATTTGCAATGCTCAATCTTAAGCTTGGGCGGGGTGCCGATCGGCAGTCGAATGGACGAATCTGAATCGTTCGCATTATTGGATTATTATGTGGAGCGAGGCGGAAATATGGTCGATACAGCAGAGGTGTATGCGAATTGGCTGCCAGGGGAGAAGAGCGCTAGTGAGCGAATGATCGGCAGATGGATACAAGCCAGGGGAAACCGCAGCAGCTTAATTGTGACCACTAAGGGCGCGCATCATGATCCTAACCTAGATGAGATTGTGCCCAGGGTCACGGCTGAGGCTATTCATGTTGATCTTGAGGGCAGCCTGTCAAGACTTCAGGTGGACACTATTGATCTGTATTGGCTTCATCGTGATGATCCGACGAGACCCGTCAGTGAATTGATCGATGCGCTTGATGCAGCGGTTGCAGCAGGTCGGATTAGATATTATGGCTGTTCCAATTGGAGCACTGCCCGTATTCGTGAAGCGCAGGCGTATGCTAAACGGAAGGGAACAAGAGGTTTCATTGCTAACCAAATGTTGTGGACTTTAGCTGCTGTAGATATGACCAAAAACGCGGATCCTACCATCGTAGCGATGGACGAAGAGATGAAGGCCTATCATCTTGAAACCGCTATGGCGGCTATACCATTTACCTCGCAGGCCGAAGGATTATTCGCTAAGTGGCTGGCTGGAACCCATACATACGATGACAGCCGAATTAATCCGATCTTTAGATCGCAGGAGACGATTGATCGCTTCCATCGCGCGAAGCAATTAGCGGTTGAGCTGTCATTGAGCTTGTCCCAGGTTGTACTGGCATACTTAACGTCACAACCCTTTACAACGGTTCCGATTATAGGCTGTCGTACCATTGAACAACTTGAGGATAGTTTAAAGGTCGAAGGGGTTACACTATCTGAAAGGCAGCTTGATTTCTTAGAGAATGGGCAAAGGTGAGGGATAAGGATATGAAGATAGAAAACATTATTGATCAGGTTAATCAACAGGCGGGATGTTGCTCGTGCGGCACACATGGCACCATCCAAATGGTTTATCATTCTAAACCAAATGCCCTGCTTGAGGTATTCGATTATTTGAAGCAGAGAGGCTTGAAGCAAACGCTGTTAGTTGCCGATGAGAACACCTGGGCGGCTGCCGGTGAGCAGCTTGCTCAGCTTCTGCACCAAGAGAATCAGCCTGTTACGCTATGTAAAGTAACCCCTAATTCTCAGGGAGATATTATCGCGGATGAACCATCGATTGTCGAAATCATGCTGGCCGTAAAGGAAACAACAGATCATATCATCGCCGTTGGTTCAGGTACGCTTCATGATATGGTTCGATTCGTTTGCTTCAAACTGGGGAAATCGTTTATTTCGGTTCCAACTGCTGCATCTGTTGATGGATTCACGTCTGTAGGGGCTCCTATCATCGTAAGGGGTGTAAAGCAGACGATCCCAGCTATATATCCAGAGGCAGTTTTTGCTGATACCGACATCTTACATAAAGCGCCGCACCGATTAACGGCGGCTGGCTTCGGTGATATGATCGGCAAATATACCTCATTAGCAGATGCTGTATTCTCGAGAGATTTGGGGGGAGAACCCTTTTGTCCATTGGCGTATCAATTGACGGAGCAGGCACTTCAATCCTGTGTGCAGCAGGCAGGCGACATTGGTAAAGGTACGAAAGAGGGTGTCCAACAGCTATTCGATGCCTTAACCCTCTCCGGGCTGGCTATTCTAATCGCCGGACATTCACGAACTGCATCGGGAGCTGAGCACCATTTATCGCATTATTGGGAAATGGAGTATATTAAGCAAGGCAAGCCTCAGTTGCTTCACGGTGTGAAGGTGGGGATTGCTTCGGTATTGATCGCGCGGTTATATGAACAGCTTCAACAATCAGGCTTATCACCTCATGAAACGGCTTATACGAATCTGCCTAAAGCGAAACGCATTGCTGAATTATTAAGGGCTGCAGGGGCGCCTGTCCACCCCAGCGAGGCGGGTCTAACGCCTGAATTAGTTAAAGCCGCGTTGTTGCAGGCTCATCATCTAAGAGAGCGGTATACGGGCTTGAGGTGGATTCATGAGACGGGGAAACTTGATTTGATCGATCAAATCACCCTCTCTTAACGAGCAAAAAGGGGACCTATTCATCGGATAGCTCCCCTGCTTAGTATAGATGTTGTGTTTATTTCTTGATGTCATATATGACTCTTGCAATAATGTCTTGTTTATAATTGCCGAAATGCTTGCCGTAGATCGTTAGCCCGCCTATATTGCCTTCTTTGGCCACGGCGATCTTAAATTTAATCTCTGAATTCATCGTGAGCTGCAGCTGGTCAATGGTCACATCGGAAATACGGCAACCATCGATAAAGGTTCCTTCTTTGTTCACGCGCAATAATTTGATCATTCCGTACTGGTTCAGGTGGGGCGGCCACCAATCCGGATTGTAGTTCCCCTTAATTCCCCCAAAGTCGCCAGGAGAGGTCCAGTATCCCAGTTTGGTGTCGTTAATATAAAATTCAATGTCTGACGGCCAGTGATTATTGTAGCTAGGTGCCTCAGAGCTTAACTCCATAATAAATTGAAGCTCGTTGAAATCTTGGTTGGCCTTTAGGTAGTTCGGAATGCGATAGGCGATAAAGCCATTGTTTAGCCAGACGATGCCGGCATTAATATGCTGCGGGTCAGCAAAATAACGAGGGTCATCAAACTCCCCGATAATGGAATCTTTGGTAGCCAGTCCACAGGTCGGTTCAGCTTGATAGTCACAGTAATGCCCGACTTTGATTTCATACTCGTACAGATTCTCTGCTTCTTTACTTTTTAACTCCACAGTAAGCAAATCCTCATTTAGGTAACAGATCTTCTGAATCCCGTGTTTTCCTACCGCAGTAGTAATATCAATCAGTCCGCTCTCTTCAAGTTTCTTGATATGCATCGTAATCGCGCCATTAGTTAAATTAAGCTTCTCAGCTATTTCATTTAAATTTAGGCTGTCGTATTTAGTTAATAAATTAAGAATCTCGATCCTTATTTCGGAACTAAGCGCTTTAAAAATATTTAATCCCGATCTTAATTCTTTGATGTGGATCAATGGTTACACCCTCTCAAATGAATGTTTCAAATAATTATAAAACAAAAAAATGTGAAATGAAAGAATAATGTTCGAGGTTAAGGGACAATATATAAAATGAATTTTTGAGAATCACAGAAAGACAAATATATTCAACTTCATAATGAGCTAAGTTGCTGATGATGAAATTGATGCATAGATCGAAAGCTTAAGCCGCCTGGAGAATGATATATTAATTTTAATTTGTTTAAAACAATAATTACAAGGATTATTTACTGCATATAAAAAAAACCAGTAATAACAAGTATTTAGCGACTATTCCATGCC
>CAYUSG010000073.1:0-18989 GCA_964447355.1 uncultured Paenibacillaceae bacterium | reverse complement strand
ACTGTTTCCACCTAAAAAGGACCTAGCGGTGATTTTTCCGCTAGGTTTTTCTTATTTCTAGGAATTCGCAATTCTGTAACAGTTGTAACGACTTTGTAACTTTTAGTCTACAACGCCCGTGTTAAGATAACTGGTGTAATCCGGTTATCGTTGTGAGCTGAATCACATTAACCATTTTGAATTTTGAACAATTTGTGAAAAAATGCACAAAATTAAATTGCTAGAAGGAGTTGAGACCGAAATGAGCGTACGTAAGTTGTTCGCAGCTATCGCATGGCTAGGATGTATAGTCCTTTTGAGCGGCTGTGAATTGGTGGTCTTTGAACCTCAAGGCCCAGCGGCTAGAAGTATAATGGAGCTGATCAACTGGTCATTAATTTGGATGCTCTTGGTTGTCGTAGTCGTTTTCAGTTTGTTTGGTTATATTGTCTGGAAGTATCGTGAGAAACCGGAGAATAAAGATTATGAACCGCCAGAAGAACACGGCAGCACGGTGCTTGAAGTAGTATGGACAGCAATACCGATCTTGATTGTAATAGCATTAACCGTTCCAACAGTGCAAACTTTGTATGATTTGGAAGAAGTTCCAGGGGGGTACGAAGACATAGAGCCCATTACGATTCATGTGACTTCTGCGGATTGGAAATGGATTTTTAGTTATCCCGAGCAGGGGATTGAGACTGTTAATTACGTCAATATCCCTGAGGATACGCCGATTGATTTCAAACTGACTTCCGCCAGCACGATGCAGTCGTTCTGGGTACCCGCTCTAGGGGGCCAGAAATATACGATGGGCAAGATGGAAACACAGCTTTACCTCGTCGCAGATCATCCAGGCTCCTATTTTGGAAAGAATACGAACTTTAATGGTCGCGGTTATACGGAAATGGAGTTTGAAGTATTAGCTCAGACTAGAGCAGATTTCGATCAATGGGTCAAGGATGTCAAGGAAACGGCGCCACAATTAACCGAAACAGAGTATGAGGACATGCTCAAACCGTCACATTTAGGTCGGTTAACGTTTAATAATACACATTTAGCATGGGTTAACCATGCGGAGCCAGACTCGAAATCGTATACCCACCCAGAATTATATAGATATCATGGTTACCAAGGAAAAATTTTCGAAGAAGAAGATCATTATCAATATGAAGGATCAACGGAATCTCAGCATTCAAGTAGTGCGAAGAAGGCATTAGAAGAAAAGCATGGAGGTGAGCATCATGGGCATTAAATGGAGTGAATTCTTTATTACGGGCGATCCATTAATCTTGGGATCTCAAATTGCTATTGCGCTGACTATGATCGGGCTGGTAGCAGGCATTACTTATCTTAAACGATGGAAATGGCTTTGGAGAGAATGGCTGACTACAGTTGATCATAAGCGTATCGGTATCATGTACATCATCTCAGCGGTATTAATGTTCTTCCGTGGAGGAATGGACGGAATGTTGATGAAAGTCCAAACCTCAAGACCCGAAATGGAATTCTTAAATGCGCAGCACTATAATGAAATTTTTACGACACATGGTGTCATCATGATTTTATTTATGGCGATGCCCTTCCTCATCGGTTTAATGAATGTTATTATTCCGCTGCAGATTGGCGCTAGGGACGTAGCGTTCCCTCAGCTTAATGCATTAAGCTTCTGGTTATTCTTCAGCGGGGCCATGCTGTTTAATATATCCTTTGTCATCGGCGGTTCGCCTGATGCGGGGTGGACGTCTTATTTTCCACTCGCAGGTAAGGAATTTAGTCCAGGCATAGGAAATAACTATTATGCGGTAGCGCTTCAGATTGCTGGTATTGGTACGTTAATGACGGGCATTAATTTCATTGTAACGATCTTAAAAATGCGTACCAAAGGCATGACTCTGATGAAGATGCCGATGTTTACATGGACTTCATTCATTACGTCAACGATTATTGTTGCAGCGTTCCCTATATTCACGGTAGCACTGGCATTAATGTTGTTTGACCGTTTGTATGGCACCCATTTCTTCACTTTGTCCGGTGGCGGCTTAGATATGTTATGGGCTAATCTGTTCTGGCTGTGGGGGCATCCAGAAGTCTATATTGTGGTGCTTCCAGCGTTTGGTATTTTCTCGGAAGTGATATCAACCTTTTCCCGTAAACAATTGTTCGGATATAAATCAATGGTCGTTTCCATTGTGGGGATTGCATTATTAAGTATGTTAGTTTGGGTTCATCACTTCTATACGATGGGGGCAGGACCCGCGGTGAATTCGTTCTTCTCCATTACAACGATGATGATTGCAATACCTACAGGTGTGAAGATGTTTAACTGGCTGTTTACGATGCGCAAGGGACGCATTCGGATGACAACGGCGATGCTGTGGTCACTTGCCTTTGTACCTTGCTTCGTCATTGGCGGTGTAACAGGTGTAATGCTGGCCATGGGCGCGGCGGATTATCAATACCACAATACGTTATTCCTAGTGGCTCATTTTCACTATGTACTCATTCCAGGTGTTGTATTCGCGGTCTTCGCTGGTTTGTATTACTGGTGGCCCAAAATGTTCGGACATATGCTGAACGAAAAGCTGGGCAAGTGGCATTTCTGGTTGTTCGTTATCGGTTTTAATGTAACCTTCATGCCTATGTTCTTCTTAGGCTTAGATGGGGCAGTCAGACGTGCATACACCTACTCGGAAGCTTCTGGATTCTCACCGCTGTTCGCTGTCTCGGCAATCGGTTCAGCTGTTATGGCAGCGGGATTCGCTGTGTTCTGTTATAACATTTATTGGAGCATTCGTTATGCTGATCGTAACATTCCATCTGATCCATGGGATGCTAGAACACTTGAATGGGCGACGGCGTCACCCGTTCAGCACTACAATTTTGCTAAATTGCCGGAAGTTAAGTCTCAAGATGCATTCTGGTACATGAAGAAGAACAATGAAGGATTATCCTTAAAGAAAGAGGAACTTAAAGCGATTCATATGCCGAATAATTCAGGCTTACCGTTTATCATGTGTGTGGTATTCGGTATCGCAGGATTCTTCTTAGTGTTCGAGTGGCATATCGCAGCCTTTATTGCAGGTCTAGGCATTATCGCAGGTTTAATTGCTAGGTCGTTTGACTATAACGATGGACATCATGTGCATATTGAAGAGATTGAACGCACGGAGAAAGCATGGCGGACACAAGAGGGAGAGGTGAATACGTATGTCGGTTAATACAACTACAGCTTTGCCTTTAGAGTACCAGACGGAACAGAATCGCATGAATATCCTTGGCTTTTGGATTTTTCTTGGTGCTGAAATTGTATTGTTCGCAACGCTGTTCGGCGTGTATGGCGTACTGTATGAGCGTTATGCTGGCGGACCTACCCATCAAGATATCATTATGATAAAAGAGGTCATGATTCAGACCTTGTTGCTGCTAACAAGCAGCTTTACATGCGGTCTGGCGATCTGGGAGATGCGACGTCATAACCTTAAGGGATTGATCACTTGGCTGGTTATTACCTTGGCATTAGGAGCAGGCTTCCTCTTTATGGAAATTAATGAGTTCTTGCATTACATTCATGAAGGAGCGACGATGCAGACGAGTGCGTTTCTTTCCAGCTTCTTTGTCCTGTTAGGCACTCACGGATTACACGTGACCTTGGGGATCGGATGGGCGATCTTAATTATTATCCAATTGTTAAGACGAGGGATAACACCTGTTACGGCACGCAAAATGTTTATTATCGGCTTATATTGGCATTTTCTTGATGTCGTATGGATCTTTATCTTTACTTTCGTGTATTTGAAAGGGATGGTGGCTTAATATGGAGAAGAAGATGAGCGGCTTTCCGCTGTCACATCTCATTGGCTTCGTGGGTTCATTGATTCTGACGTTTGCTGCGGCAGGCATAGCCCTCTACACTGATCTGTCCTTCAAAACCATTATGTGGATCATCGGATCGCTTGCAATGGTTCAAGCAGCCATTCAATTATTTATGTTTATGCACGTAAATGAAGGGGAGGACCAGAAATCCCAGATCATCAATATCGTGTACGGCGTATTTTTGGCAGTAGTGATTGTAGCTGGCTCCATATGGGTCATGTCCTTTGGAGGCTATCACGTACATTAGCATAGAGTTGGCACATTAAAGGCCCGCAGAGCATAATGCTTTGCGGGCCTTACTGGCTTATTACATTATTGAAGATGCTGGGTTTGCTCGCGATAGCCTTCAAGTGAAGATAAGAAGGAACCGCTAATGAATAGAAATACAGCTGCTGTCATAACACCAATGCCGGACATGAGCACGTATTCGCTGCTGGATACGCTTAAGATAAAGTGTGAGAGAAACATCATAAAACCCAAAACTAATGTTAGTGAACTGACCCATTTTGTAAGTGTTAAGATTTTTTGTTGTTCCTTGACCATCGTTCATCACTCCTTACTTTTATTCTAAGGATGTTCACAAATTTGTCAAACAATATTTTGAATTTCGTCAAAATTAGGTATTGGTACATGTGACCGTATAAACACATTAATGAATTACAGTTGCTTGTAAAATAACACTGAAATATGTTCTATCTTGTACCTTAAAATGGGATTGTTTGATATAATCAGCTTGAGTTATCTAGTGCTGAAAGGTGAATGAGATGTCGAAAACTGAACCATTAATAATAGAAGAAGCTGCACACCTAGATGACATTACAATGAATCCCCAAGCTCGATTGAAATACATACGCGAGTGGTATAAGCAAGCTAGTCCGTACCATTTCACCTGGTTAGATATTTTTAATAAGAAGAAGCGGAATCTACGAACCTATTATCTAGGCATGGATGTCGAAATGTTCTCAGCTTGGGAGCTGCAATCCTCACGAATTCCACTAAAACAGCCATTTAATGCAAACTTAAACTATTGGAATTACGTGAATTCTAATTTTATTCGCGATTTGCAACAAGCAGAGAAGCTTTATCAGCAAGATCAATCAACGTCTGATCCAAGAATTCAGTATTTCGTAGATTTTCTGAATAAAGGCAGAGAATGGAACGAGCAATTTGGCAAGGTTTCATTTATTAAGCGATGGAAGAAAGCTTGGTTTCAAGCGTTTCATCACCATTTCCTTGAGATGTGCCGTTTATTCTGGCTGTCACATAACACATCCATCGTCTATTGGGACTATATGGCGAGAAAGCAAGGTATTTATCAGCAAGAGGACTCTGTCGAACAATTGTTTATCAATGGGGTCATCATTAGAGTGGATTTTACTGCGAGTTTACCTATCCGGATGCCGATTTACGGCAACATGGTTATTCCGATCGGACTGATTGGCGAATTTCTCAATCATGGTCCTTTTCGTTATCCCCACTTATATCCGGCTCCGATGCCAGATGATGTATTCGATTTCAGCCATCATGCGAATGGTGCCTTGTTACACCACTACATCTCTTTCTTTTTAAATCGGCATTTCAGCGCGGTGTTTACTTGGTGGATACCCACACCAGCAGACTCAGAGCTTGAGCATTTGCTGCATCAGCACGGACTAACATTGGAAGCTTCTCCGTCTTCATGGTTGAGAGAAGTACTTGAGCCAGCAGAGCAAACGGTGGAGGGGCTTCACCATAAATATCTGAGGGGGATTATGTATTGATTCGTTCCGATATCACCATAGGTTCATATCACTTAGTTTCAAAGCTGCATGAAGGGCGAAATTCGGCAATCTATCGGTGTATTGACGGGGATGGTACATCTCTAATTTTGAAAATGCCTACAGAGCACTATGGACATCCCCGGGTGCATGAACAATATGAATTCGAATACCAGCTTCTTTCCTCTTTAACCTCGGAACATGTCATAAAGCCATTAGCGCTAATGCATATAGATCAGCGCCCGTTACTCTTCTTCGAAGACGAACAGTATATTGGTTTGAAAGATTGGATCAAATCGAAGACCTTATCCATTCGCGAAGCACTCGCGATGTTTATCCAGCTGGCAAATGCGATGGTTGACGTGCATCAACATGGCATTATTCACCGAGATATCAACGCTGCGAATATTATTATTTCCCCCGCAGATTTGAAATTGAAACTGATTGACTTTGGGATTGCCACCAAAGTATCCAATCAAGGACAGCATCAACTAAATCCCGGGTTGTTAGAAGGAACGATTGGCTATTTGTCACCTGAGCAAACGGGGAGGGTTAATCGATACATTGACCATCGAACAGATTTTTACTCGCTGGGTGTTACGATGTATGAGTTAATTGTGGGCCGATTACCCTATCAAGCTCAGGATATTATGGGTATGATACATGCTCACATCGCTGAAAGCCCTAAGCCGCCATATGTAGTGCGTCCAGATATACCGCAGATGTTATCCTCGATCATTATGAAATGTATGAGTAAAATGGCTGAGGATCGCTATATGTCAGCTGAAGGGCTGAAATTAGACCTGATTCACTGTTACGATCAATGGCAGCTAAAAGAAGAAATAAGCCCGTTTACATTGGGATTACATGATTATTTTAATCAATTGATTATACCGGGTTCGATTTATGGACGTAAGGCAGAAAGAACCGCTCTATCGCAAGTTTACAAGCAAGTGGCAGAGGGTTCGATGCGTATGGTATGGATTACTGGCGAATCTGGCATAGGCAAAACTGCTTTAGTAGATAACTTTCGTTCAGAAGTGGTCCGTTCAGGGGGGCTGTTCTTTAAAGGACAGCTTAACCCGTTAAGATCCAGCGTTCCCTATGCTTCATTAGTGCAGGCCTTCCAAAGTATAGTTGAGTATTTGCTCACGCAGGATGAACCGTCGACTCTTAGTTGGAAGCATCAAATGTTAGAGGCAGTCGGGAGTAACGGGAAATTACTGACGGATTTAATCCCTAAATTAGACAAGCTGATTGGGCCGCAGCCCGATGTGCAAATGTTGCCGCCTAAGGAAGCGGAGTATCGCTTTAGATTCGTGCTGGATAACTTTATGAAGCTGCTGGGGACCGAAGAGCGGCCGCTCGTTATTTTTCTAGATGATCTGCATTGGGCGGATGCTTCAACGTTAAGGCTAATGTCTTATTGGATGCAGCATGCAGAGCTTCGTCATACGTTATTCGTATGCTGTTATCGCGAAGATCATTTAGCTCCAGGACACCCAACATTCGATATGTTAGCAGAATTGAAAGTCATGCAGGGTGTTGAGAGCTTGCCTTTAACACCTCTGTTGACGTCTGATCTAACAGAGATGCTCGAAGACGCGCTGCATCTGCCCGCCGATTCTGTTGAGCCTTTAGCTGAGCTGTTAATGACGAAGACAAAAGGATCGCCGTTCTTTATTCATCAATATTTGCAAATGCTGCATCAGGAGCAATCGATCTATTATGACGTGAGCCAGAAAATGTGGAAATGGGATCAAGCTGCTGTAGAGCGTGCGCAAATTACAGACAATGTCGTCCAATTACTCATCGATAAGTTTAGAATCCTTCCTGAAACATCGCGGCATGTTCTGGCTATAGCGTCCTGCTTCGGCAATGTGTTCGAGGTGGAAGATTTGAAGCGAATTACCTCGTATGATTCAAAGACTATTCATGTTTCATTGCAAGAGGCCCTGCAAGGCGGATTTATTTATAAAATCAAAACGTCAACCGATCTGCTGCCCCAAGAGGGGATCGTCTTTGCTCATGATCGAATTAGGCAGGCGGCTTATGACCTTCTAGAAAAGATGGAGAGGGCTTGCATTCATTATCACATTGCAACGCGGCTCTACGATGATAAATCTGAGCTGTCAGAGCAAGGCTTATTCGAAAAAACCGAGCATATGAATCTCAGTCTGGCAGCCATAGACAGTAAAAAAGTCAGGTTGGACGTAGTGCGTTTAAATTTTGAAGCCGGATTACGTTCGAAATGGATTTCTGCATTTGAGGTAGCCAGACGATACTTCCAGCAAGGTTGCGATTTGCTTGATCAAGATGCTTGGATCACGGAGCACAGTTTAACCTTAAACTTGTGGATTGAGAAAGCGGAGATGGAGTTTCTCTGCAATGCGTTCGAAGCAAGTTCTGACGCGCTCGATCTCGCTTTGTTTCATGCTAAGACTACGCTTCAGAAGACGAGAATTTATGATATAAAAATCAATATGAGCACTTGGTTGACGCAGTATGAAGAGGTATCGCGTTTAAGCAATGACATTCTGAAAGAGCTGGGACACAGCCTGCCTGAGCAGCCAGGGACTTATCATGTCCTTGCCGAAGCCATGAAATTAAAAATGCAGCTTAAGTTTAAGCCTGTAGCAAACTTGCTAAACCACAAAGAAATGACAGACCCTCATTTACGTGAAGTGGTCAAAATATTAAATAACGTTGGACCCGCCTCGTACTACATCAATCAAAATTGGTTTGCTCTATCTATGCTGCGCACCTTGAACTTGTCGATTCGCTTCGGCAATGCACCCGAATCATCAATTGGCTACAGCAGCTATGGTGTCGCATTAATTGCTAAGTTTGGCGACCGCAAATTAGGTTACGAGTTCGGTGAATTAGGCTGGATGCTTGCAGATAAGTATGACGATACATACTGCAAATGCAGAACGTATGGTACGTTCGGTATTTTTATTAATCATTGGAAGCATCATGCCTACACGAACATGGATTTTTTGTATGAGGCGTACCGATACGGTTTTGAAAGCGGGAATCTGCTCTATGCCAGTTACTGCATGATTGCAATTCTGGAAAATTTGTATTTCTGTGGAGCTAAGCTGGATGATATTGCTGTTGAAGTTAGTAAATTTATGGATATTCGCCAGAAATTTAATGTTGAAACCTTGGGGCGCGTGTATATCATTCAACAATTTATAGAAGCATTGCAATCAGGCACAAGCGACTTCTTTAGGCAAGATGATTGGGAGAAGCATCCGATGCTTGCGCAGAGCAAAAACTCAGAATTGAAAATTTATTTGTATCACTTGTACCAAGCACAGTTTTTATTTGTCTACGGCAATATTGAAGAAGCTTATGACAGTATCTTGTTTGCAGACCAATGGATTGAGCAAGTTGCAGGACAAGTCGTTTATATTGATCATCTGTTTTATCGCAGTTTAATTTTATCAACTTATGCATCCAAACATCCGAATGATGATACTAAAGTGATTGTGAAGCAAGTGAAACAAGCGCTTAAGCAGTTTGAGGTTTGGGCACAAGACGGTCCGGATAACTTTCTGAATAAGTATTGGTTTATTAAAGGAGAGCTGGAATCCCTTAAGGGCAATATCGATGAAGCGATTCAAGCTTATGAGAAGTCGATTCAATATGCTAACGAACATCGTTTCTATCACCAAGCGGCATTAGTGAGTGAAGTAACAGCTAAGCAATATATGATCAGAGGTCATCGCAAACTGGCTGAGTATTATATTAACGAGGCCTATAAAACATATCAACGCTGGGGGGCCTATGGGAAGGCTGCGGCGTTAAGGCATCATTACGCCAAATGGTTGGAACAGGACACGCGGCAGACTTCCATATCCATGCATACCAATTCGGTTAATTCGTTCACCGGTACGACTGAGCATTTTGCTAGAATGCTGGATTGGTCAACGGTTATGAAAGCTACACAAACCATTTCAAGTGAAATTCAAATTGATCGTTTCTTATCTAAAATGATGAAGATTTCGCTGGAAAATGCCGGTGCTGAACGGGCATACTTTATTTCTGAACGATTAGGGAAGTGGTATATCGAAGCTAGAAGCCATCTCAAGGGTAATGAAGTGCTGACCCAAGAAATGATACCGCTGGACCATGCGAATGATTTGCCCAAATCGATTGTCCATTATGTCATCAGAACAAGGGAATCCTTGATTATCCATAATGCTATACAGCATGAAAAGTTCAACCGAGATTCTTATATCATTCATAAGTCGTTAAAATCAGTGATGTGCTTACCTATTATTCGCGGAGAAACACTGCTGGGGGTGCTTTATCTAGACAATAATCTAGTAACTTATGCATTTCAGCCAGAACGGGTGGAACTGATTCATATTCTATTAACTCAAGCCGCGATATCACTAGAAAATGCTCGATTATACAAAAATCTGGACGATCAAGTAGCCGAGAGAACACGATCTCTAGAAGATGCTTTAACGACCATCCAAAGAACGCAAAAGCAGCTCATTGAATCTGAGAAAATGGCAGCGCTCGGTCAGCTTGTCGCAGGAGTCGCTCACGAAATCAATACCCCTGTCGGTATTGGTATTACAGCGTCATCACATCTGCAAATGGTGACTCATGAGGTCATCGAATTATACGAGCAGAAACGGATCAATAAGCAGCAGCTCGAAGATTATTTCAAGCTCTGTGAAGAGTCGGCTGCGTTGGTGCAGACGAATTTGAATCGGGCGGCCCATTTAATCTCCAGTTTTAAGCGTATTGCGGTGGATCAATCCTCAGAAGAAGCCCGAACATTTGCCTTAAAGCCTTATATTGAAGAAGTCTTGGTCAGCTTATCTCCGAAGTTAAAGCGCACGTTGCATCACATTGAGATTATGATTGACGAAGAGCTTGTAATCACCAGCTATCCCGGTTGCATATCGCAGGTCATCACCAATTTGATCCTCAATTCATTAACACATGCTTTTGAGGAGCAAGACGCTGGGGAAATCACTATTCGAGTTTTAGAGGAACCCCATCAATTGATTGTGGCCTACTCAGATAATGGGAAAGGGATGGAGCCACAGGTGTTGTCTAGAATATACGATCCTTTCTTCACAACCAAACGGGGTAAAGGGGGAACCGGCTTAGGTATGCATCTGGTCTATAATATTGTAACTCAACAACTAAATGGCACCATTCAATGCAGAAGTAAGCTGAATGAGGGCACTCAATTTTTTATTACGATACCTGTAAAACCCAAGCAAGGCATATAGAAAGGGAGGTTTCCTATGTTTTTAACGGATCGCAAAGAGGTTGTAGAACGCATGAGCCGAATGCCCAGAACAGTGGGTAATAAGCTAAGCGGGGAGAAAGTTACATTTGTCAAGACGACTCAAGATACTAAGGGTGAATCACTGGAATTTATTACGAATTTGGACCCGGAGGATGGGATTTTTCCCCATCGGCACACGTATTTTACCGAAATTTTCCAAGTGCTTGAAGGTGAGCTGACTTTAAAGGTGGATGGGCACATCACAGTTCTAAAGGCAGACGATTCGACACCCTCTCCATCCATTGCAGTTGAACCTTATAAAACACACAGCTTCTGGAACCATACGAATCAGTTCGTCACATTCAAGGTCACGATGTATCCGGCAGGGGATTTTGAACCGTTTGTACGTATTGGTTACGGGCTCGAGAACGATCAGAAAACATATAACTACCCACGAGTGCCTTGGGACAGCAAGTATCATCGTTTTATAAGAAGCTTACAATCGATCCTAGGTGTCGTCCCTAAGAGTATATTAACGACAGGTTATCTTGGTAAGCTAGGCGGAACGTTTGCGCCTGTACTCCCCATTTTTATCCAAAAGATAGGAATCAAGCTGTTATCTATGCTGGCTGTGTGGAAAGGGAAAGACAAAGAGATGGAGCATTACTACATGGCAGATCCTATAGTGTTGGAGGGTGATAAAGGTGAGGCTATCCGTTCAACCGGGCGATGACCAAGAAGGAATTGACTGGATTTTTGAGGATGAGGATTCCAAAGCACAAGTAAGTCCAGAAGAAAACTGGAAGATTATGATTGTGGATGATGAAGCAGAAGTACATCAGGTCACAAAACTGGTATTAAGGCACTTTACCTACGCTGGAAAAGGTGTTGAATTTATAAGCTGTTACGACGTCGAGCAATCCAAAACGCAAATGAAGCTGCATCCTGACACAGCTATTATTTTATTAGATGTAGTAATGGAACAGGAGGACAGCGGCTTGCAGTTCGTCAAATACGTACGGAATGAACTTAAGAATAATCAAGTCCGCATTATTTTAAGAACAGGACAACCCGGTCAAGCCCCGGAGCGTCAAGTGGTGAGAGATTACGATATTAATGATTATAAGGAAAAGACAGAGCTTACAACGGAGAAGCTATATACTTCTATGTTTACTTCGTTACGGACGTATCAATTGATTACCGAGGTCGATCAGTCGAGGAAACACATAGCTGATATTGCTAGTGAGCTCGAGCAAAGTAACAAGCTTCTGGAGCAGAAGGTTAAGGATAAAACGGCTGTGTTGGAGGAGAAGAACCGACAGCTTCGTGAATCGATGTGGGAGACGGCTTCGGCGCTGGTGGAGGTTTCGATCTTAGAGGAACGGAATCGCATTGCCAAGGAGATCCATGATATTGCGGGGCACACGTTAACCGGTTCAATCATTCAAAGCGAATGGATTAAGGCTATGATCACTACAGATTCTGAAAAGGCCATTCATACCATAGATCTGCTGCAAGACCATCTGAGAAACCGCAAGAACCAACTTCGTGAATCGGTACATATGTTAAGGGACAATGAGCGGGGCGTTGATTTCAATTCGCTGCTGCTGCGGCTCATTCACGATGCCCAAGCCAAGATGGGCATTGAGATCGAATATGCGATTGATTCGCTGGATGGATTGAATACAGATCTTAAAAAGGTGATCTTTCATGCGTTTCAAGAAGGATTAACCAATGGGGTTCGGCATGGGGAAAGTACCTATTTTAGCTTTGCACTTTCGGTGACCAAGGAGCAGATACAATTTTGCTTGAAAGATAATGGCCGAGGACCGGCTGAGGTAGAGCTTGGGTTTGGATTAAGTACGATGAAAGAACAAGTCGAAAGGTTTAACGGGTCATTCACATTTAAAGCCACACCTATTGGATGCGAGTTAAGTTTTCAAATGCCTTACGCTAGTTTTGAGTATGAGAGGAGATTATTTTGAGTACGATACCGATCTTAATTGTTGAGGATCAGACCATTTTGAGAGAAGGATTAGCAGCAGTGCTTGGTTTAGAAAAGGATATAGATGTTGTGGGCACAGCTGAGAATGGACTGATGGGATTTGAGCTTGTGGGTCAATTGAACCCGCGGATTGTCCTGATGGATGTGGAGATGCCCGTGTTAAACGGAATGGAGAGCTTAAAGCGGATTAAGGCTGCGTATCCCGATGTGCGAGTGATCATTTTTACTACATTTGCCTATGAAGAATATGTGGTAGATGCTCTAATTCACGGCGCCAGCGGTTTTTTATTGAAGGATATGCCGCATAAGAAACTGGTAGAATCATTGCGTGAAGCCGACAAAGGAGACATGCTGCTGCCTACATCGATTGCTGCGAAGCTGGCGATAAGATTGAAGCGACAAAAGCTGCCATATGAGAATGTCGATTTATCCAGCAGAGAAATTGAGATTGCCGAATTAGTCATGAAAGGGTTGACCAATCGCGAAATCGCCGATCAAGTTCATTTGTCAGAAGGCACGGTTAAAAACTATTTGTCGATTATATATAGCAAAATTGGTACGAATGACCGAGGCAAAGCGATCATTTACTTAAAGAATTTACTTTCCACACCAGATTGAAAAATACATCAAAAGTCCTGAAAATACCGTCAGACAACCTGATGGTATTTTACTTTTATTATGACAACTTATGATGACCAAGTGACACTAGTGAGAAGTCATATGACCTCTTGTCGCCTTACAATGAGAATACCCCGAGATGCACAGGGAAATCCGTTGAAAGGAGGAGAACATTATCGCTGATTTACAATCTATGCAAACTCATCTGCAAACGGCCTATCATTGTACACTGCAGCTCACCAACTACGCTCAAGCTGCTTTAACTGCTATACCCAAATTGAAGCAGCCGCCGGATTGGTTTCGCAGCGTTCAGCCGCATATTGCGGACGCACAGCAGCATGCAAACGAATGGAAGTATGAGCTGTGTCCACAGTCCACAGTCACTTTACCCCAAGGCATTCTGGCTTATAATTCGACATTTCAAACGGTGTCCCAGCAGCTATTAACCTTATTACAAGACATTGAAGCGAGCCCGGGCGGTGAGCCTAGCTCTGAACAACAGCTATACGGAAATGCTAAGTTCACTCAACTGGTCGATGCGCTAACGAAGCAGCAACAAGCAGTCAAGCAGCTCGAACAACAGCTCGCGGCCTTTCATCAAGACATTGTGGAAGATCATCTTGTACTGAGTGAAGATGTGATTGAAGCCCAGACGCACTTTGCGGAAGGACATTCATGGGTGAATATCATCAAACAGCAGCTTACGACAGATTACTTAGATTGTCAGCAGCTTGGACCGTGCCGTTCTATCGTACAGATCAAAATGGACATTAACATCAACATTCAAGGGACAGGAGCAGATCCAACGGTGATCACGATTGTCTTCATTCAAACCTTCCTCAAGCAATTAGTCCAAGAGCAAGAACAACTGGCTCCAGCGCTGCAGGGAATGTTGGTTATGTGGGGTACGGTGAATAACAAATATGCTGCTGTGCTGGCAGACTTGAAGCAAGCTCAAGGGGAGGCTTATACGCATATTTTAAAGCAAATTGATTTAGAAACAGCAAGGCAGCAGTGGGCACAATTAGCTGCTTTTACCGAACAGCTGTATGGAACTTCTAATCGAACTGGAGGGATTTCATGTTAAGTTATTTGCGAAAAGGATCATGGCAGGATCCTTCTGGACACACTTGGGTGTTTTATGGGGACAACATTCATGCTAATCAATTCTATATTGTCCCTAAGCCTAATTTTGTATTTGATGATTTAGGCAACCCAGTATTAAAGTACGTTACATACGAGACGGACGATACACATGTGAACGGTTCAGGTTATTTGCACTTTCAAGTGGAGCTCACTGTGCCAGTTGAGGTGCAGGATGCAATTAGACAGCAGATCAGCCAGCAGTTTCCTGACGCGGGCGCATCGGTCTTGTTTCAAGCGTTGGATTTTAATCCCGGGGCTACTGCCATTCTAACGCTTCAGAGTGCTGATAAACCATTAGTGGTCCAAGCGGCTGCCTCAGAATTTGGAGCGAACACCGCCAGCTTTACTGTAGATCTATCCGCCGACATGATGAAGACGGTACAGGGGCTATTATCAACATCGGGTGGCGGTCTGGATATTAAGTATGTGATGAGTGTCCCCGCTCTGCTGCAAAGTGTGAATGCTACGCTGACTTTTGACTCTTCGATCGCATTTCAATATCAAGTGACCCATCCAGTACATCGGACATGGGGAAGTGATACGCCAGGATCCGTACAGAAATTACTTAAAGATTCTCAAGCATCAACGGTTGAAATCGAATGGATGGTATCTGATCCTTCTGAGGAGTTAGTTGATCATGTCACTGATTGGGCCAATGATACACTGCAAAGTCTAATTTCAGAAAATGTAAATGCAGCTTTAGAAACATCAAAAATGACAAGCCAGGATTCATTTAATATTTCATCTATTTCGAGCTTCAAGCATACATACTCTGAAAGTCAGGTGATCGATTGGTGGATTTATCCCGAAGCGAACATTCCTTCGTTGGCGGATTTAGGAAAATCGCTAAGTGACTTTACTTCAACGGTAGACACTAGACAGGAGACGATTACCATCAATGCTCATCTGCCCTTCACCCAAGACAGCGCGAATGCGCCGAACGTACCTCAGACAGATATGAAGCCTGTATTGTTAGATCATGTAACAGTTACTGTTAAGTATCCGGGTCTGTCACAAGCTGACGCTACCTATACCTTTACTGAAAATGGTTCGCGCTTGTTTACAGCACCTTATGCTGAGGAGCATGGAGCTTCTTTTGATCTTATTTATACGGCTGCTTTCAAGGATAATCCGGGGCAGGTTACAGGTACGATCACGAACATAAATCAGGGAGAGTACAGTTTAGCGATTCAATCGGTAGGTATATTGTCCATTACCTTTGATGCCAGTCAAGCGTTTATGACCTCACAAGGTCAAGACAATCCATTGGAGGAAGTAGATATCACATTTAACTTCATTGATGGTGAAGGTCTGGGTACACCGATTACCGAACGCGTCTCTATTCATTCAGCAGATGAGACGAAACAGAAAGTCATTACAAGCTTAACCGGTTATCCGATTAATAGCGCTTACAATTACACTGTGACATATGTGTATAACGACGGAACACGCTATGAAGCGCCTACGGTGCAGAATGCAAACGGATTTAACCAAATCATCCCTAAGATCAATGCGGTACATGAGACGAATCTTATCCTAGCGGTGAAGGAGGACGAGACGCAAGCTCCAATCGTTGATGTTACGGTGAATATATGGTACGAACAGGGCTCAAGCATCCCAGGGGTCAAGAATCAGCCATCCAAAGATTCGCCAGCTGTCTTTAAGCTGGAACCCAAAGATAAGAGCGGGTGGATTTATGCACAAGACACATTTCTTGGTTTCATTAACCAGAACCTGCCGATTGTTTATTCTGGATCGATTGACAGTTTAGCCGGGCAAACCGTGATCAACGCTCAGCGTATTGCCAATACACAGGCTTCGATTATTATTTCGCCTACTCAGCGTTATTTCACCTTAGAAATGGATGTTTCGGCTATTGATTGGAACACCGCAACTTATTCCTATGTTGAGGTTCTTGTTACTCCGATCATTGCTGATAATAATAAACCGCAGGAATCATTCAAATGGAGCAAAGGAAATACACAATCGAACTTTGCTACATGGGCATATAATGATGGACAATCTGTCCAATATGATTGGAAAATCATTTACATTACCCCAGGTTCCCAGGTGCAAACGAGCAGTGGACAAGGCGCAAGCGATACGATTCTAAATATACCAGCTTCGCCAGCTGCCGTGACCTCGCATTTGAAATGATTAGTTCTTTAACCGTCACAGGCTGTCCAATCGAATATACGTGGAATTCACACGCTAACGAGCTTAAACTCACCTACGAGCCGGGGTGTGGGATTTTCTCACCGCATGAACGGACGGAACATTTACTAACGTCTCTTCCGCAACATGGCACATCTATTCACAGCGAGGTGGCAGAGGCGGTGCAGTGTATTCAGCGCGGACACGCGCTGCGTTATGGTACATGGGTTGGGATCAAGGGTCAACACACCGATTATCGCTGTAAATTATATTTTGAAGTTCCTGCAGGCAGTACATTCAAGGTGATGTCGGAATTGGAACCGAACGCGGATAAACTTCAAGACCTGACTGACCTTACTCAAGGTTCACTAAAAATGATAGGTTTTGATGCACATCTTCGGTCATTCGAGTGGTATTTTGCTTCGAGCATAATGCAACCGCTTCACATGAAGCAGGTGTTAAGCATGCTTAACTTAAGCGTTCATGATAAGGATCTGTTCTTATGGATTGAACGTCTCTATAGGCGGCCTGCGTATAAACGTTTGCCGGGAGATCAACATGGCTATAGTGTGCGTTTTTGCAGCAAGCGGGGGTATATTTTCACACTGTATCTGTTTGCTGAGGATTTAGCTTCAAATGATGCGGAATTAAGAGATACATTCTTGAGAATTGGTCAAGATTTGCAATGGGATATGAGATTATACAGCCATTTAACAGAGCATATGAGAGATGATAAAGCGCGTTTAACCCACGGTATGGTAGGGATTACGCTTATGCAGCATGCTGCGCCTGTGATAAGCACAGGGTTTCCGCCGCCGTTTCCCTTATAACCATAAATTTTACCAAATCAAGGGAGGAATTTATTATGTCAACTCAACCATCAAAAGCAGGAATTTTAGCATTACAGTCAGAAGCGGGGGATATTAAAGATAAACTCGCAGGATATGTGAACGCAAAAACAAAGGTTGCTTCTTATGTTGCTTCTTTGTTAAACACAGACATTTCAGGTGTTACCTTCAATGCGCTGCCAGAGGATTTACAGAAGCAGCTGCCTAAAGATCCAAAAGAGCTTGTTGCCACGCTGCAGGAGGAGTTGGCTACAGCCCGTTCCCACGGCATGACATGGTCGAATACGATTGAACCTAATCTAACAGCTATTCCACAAGCGATTATTAATTACAACAGCCAATTTCAAGTGGAATATAACTACATGCGTCCTTTAGTTCAGGATCTAATTAATAATCCTACAGATGATGAAAAACGCAAACAGTTGATTTCACTGTTCAATGGTTTATTATCCAAAATCGAGGCCCAAGAAACGAGCATCAATGAGGAAATTGAATTGATTAAGCAGTTTAATATCGATATTCATAACGATTCCTTAAACTTTAGCAATGCTAATTCGGATTTTGAAGTGATTCGAGTATGGGAGAAGAGCAATATCGATGCTTTAAATCTGCACATTGCGGCCATAAAGGATGCCATCAAAGCACTTGACACACAGATCACTGCAACTGCTATTTCCTCCGGCGCTTCTGTTGCATTAATGGGTGGGGGTATTTACTTGATGGCGACGGCGGGTCCTGTTGGTGCCATTGCAGGAGCAGTCATCACCGTTATTGGCATGATTGGAGTTGGTGTCAGTGTTGGGTTCTTGATCAGTGCGATTGACAAGCGCGCACAAGAGCAATCTAAGCTGGCCAAAGACCAATTAAATGTATCCTTGTTGACGCAGCAAGTGACTGCCTTAACGACCGTTGAGACTGCGCTTGGCAGCTTAGTGAAAGAAGCTCAAGATGCGACTAAAGCCGTACAAATTATTCTAGATACATGGACGACGTTGAAGCTGAAAATCCAAGCGGTGATTAATGATCTTCAAGATTCTGAGAAAGCAATTGGTGATTTCATGAGCTTGGTCGACTTGGATACAGCTAAAGAACAATGGGCGCAATTGCAGGATTTTGCAGAAGCTATGCAGGCCATTAAAATTGAAGCAGATTACTCCACGAATAAAGCTACACTTGAAGTCAATGAAATGATTGCATCTTAATAACGAGGGGGGGACTGTTTGGTGATCGATTTCACATTTGATGTTGAAGCTAAGAAGGATACGCTTGCTCAGTTCGTTGGTGACAAGCTTCAGGTTTGGGGGGCTGTCTCTAATGTAGAGAACATACAACTTCGTAAGCTGTTA
>CAYUSG010000072.1:0-19091 GCA_964447355.1 uncultured Paenibacillaceae bacterium | reverse complement strand
GCCCCCATAGCGGACTTTCACCGCCTAGCTACGCGCCATGCGTGGCGCACTACAACGGGGCATCCAAAAGTCATATGTTCGACTTTCGGATGCCCCTATTCCACTTTTCGGACAGCCCGGCTATAACTTAGCAGTTTTGTTCAGCTGTTTAACTACAGATGCGGATACCGTTCGATTACCTATGGGACCATGAAAGACGCTGCCTTGTCTCTTCCCATGATAATCAGACCCGGCCGTGATAATCAATCCATGCGCCTCAGCCAAAGCAGCATACCGCTGCTCTTCGTCTGGTGAGTGGTCAGAATGGTAGGCTTCTATTCCATCAACGCCTCCCGTAATGATAGTCTGAACCAATTCATCGTCACCGTAAATACCGGGATGGGCGATGACTGCTCTGCCTCCTGCCTCTCTGATCCATTTGATAGCTTCGGCAGGTTCAATCCGGGGAGGATTAACATAAGCCTTGCCCCCCTTGCCTAAAAATTCATTAAAAGCTTCCTCCATAGAGGCAACGATTCCTTTACGAATCAATACATCTGCAATGTGAGGCCTTCCAACCGTATCGTCAGTCGATTTATCTTGAACGCCTTCTAATACGTCCTCGAAGGTAATGGGAACATTTAAGGATTGCAGCCGTTCAATGATCATCTGATTACGGCGCGTTCTTGTATCCCTTAATTGTTCCAATCTTTGTTGAAACAATGGATCATCGAAACGCATATAGTAACCGAGAATATGAATGTCCTGCTGCTTCATCACTGTGCTGATCTCTACACCGGGAACGACTTCGATTCCCAATTGTTGACCGGCTTCTAACGCTTCCTTCAGTCCAGCAACTGTATCGTGATCGGTAATAGCAATCGCTTGAAGTCCAAGTTCGCTGGCCATCTTCACATTATCCGCGGGCGAATTCATTCCGTCGGATGCCGTTGTATGTGTATGCAAATCTGCTTTTCCTGTGTGCATAGTATCTCCTTTCAAACAGCATCTACTCTACTGTCTCCACTGGTGTTATAGCTCTTACAACCATTTGCTGATGTCACGTTCCCGCAAGAAAGATAGAAACGTCACTGCTGAAATCGGAAGCAAGGTGCTTTTGAGATACACCGAATAAAAATCCCTAATAAATCGTATCCCTTCTATGGGCCTTGCTTGCACCAAGCCTAATGACAGCTCATGCTTAACAGAGGACCTGGATAAGATGGAGATGCCTAAGCCCGCTTCAACTGCAGACTTAACTGAGCCAGTGCTGCCAAGCTCCATCACTATATTCAACTCAGCTGGGTCCACATCCCATTTTCTAAGCTCATCCTCCATCACCTGCCTAGTGCCTGAGCCCTGTTCACGCAGAACAAAAGGATAATCAATGACATCTTCAATCTTGATAAGGTTCTGCTGCGTTAAAGGATGGTCTGCCGGCAATATTAATAACAATTCGTCACTCAGCACAGCCTCAGTATGAAAATCCTGATGATGAATGGGGGCCTCCACCAGTCCAAACGTCAACTGATGACTCAATATTTCATCAGCGATTTGAGCTGTATTCATGACCTTCATACTAACAGAGATATCGGGATATTCCTTCGCGAAAGGGCCTAGAATTCTTGGCAATATATACTCACCAAAAGTTAAGCTGGCCCCTAACTGCATTCGCCCTTGTAATTGCTGAGTAAACCTGGACATCGCATAATCTGTTTCCTTAATTAGATCGATCCCTCGCTTAGCAAAAGGCATAAGGGCTTTCCCTGCCTCTGACAGCTCCACCTTTTTAGTTGAACGATGAAATAGTTTTGTCCCAAAATATTCTTCAAGCGATTGGACCTGCATCGTTACAGCAGGCTGCGTCATATGAAGCGATTGGGCTGCTGCAGAGAAACTGCCTCGCTCCGCTACTGTATGAAAAATATGCAGCTGATGAAAATTTAAAGCCATGCTATACCTGCCTCCCTGATGTTGCAAGTGGTACCCTATTACGCTTGGGCTTTTGTTTAACGTACTCCTTTATTATAATGTATCCGTAAGCAACTAGATAGGTCGCACAAAAAAAGCACGCAGCTTGACGTACAAACTACATGCTTCATTCGTGATTATTTTCGTTTTCTGCTGTTCTTAATCAGAGTCATCCGTCTAGAATGCCTCAGCCAAGAATAGTAACTTTTTAAATCCCTTAATTCGATCGTCTCTGACATACGCCCTAAGAATGTTACGATGATCATTTTATGTAGCGGATTACCCGCAATATCGACCTCATCCTCTATTTCAGTGAACTCTGCGACCATCACAATATCTTCGTCCACTAAATAGACATCTTGCTCTTGTCGGTAGTATGATTGAACCTGATCTGTTTTTAACCGCTGCCATAAAAATTCGCATATATCTTCAAGCCTAGCCTCTTTACCCGGCTCAATGCGATCAGACCAACGCATTTTGGCATGATGGGTGATAACAATATCAGCTACTTTTTTATCTGCTAGTTGGATATAGAAAGGTTCGTACGTACTCCAGCGGGCCATGGTTTTGTCTTTCATGGTTCATCAACCCTTTCCACGAGTTGGGTCTTTGTTCCTATGATTCTATCATACTGTAACATTCGAAAAAATGAAATCGTTTTTTATGCAAGGGTTACGCAAAATCCTTATGTAAATGTGTAGGATCTCGTTTGGTCTGGCATATTACTACTGTACTCTGTTTTAATGTCTCCACGATACGAAGCTTCTACCTTACGCACGAAACTTAGCTTCTCAAGCTGGTGGGTTGTGGTGTCTACCCGATCAGCATTTAAATAAAGTACAGCGTAATGCATTTTCTTAGATACAAAATGTACGGAACCAAATCGCTCCAGGCCTTTGGCCTGCTTCGTATCGTTTAACCAAACGATTAAAGACTTACGTTGTACGAACAATGCGTTCAACTCCTTCATAACCGAATTATTAACTTCTTTAACATACAAAATAAGAAAGGAATGATGACGATGAACCACCGTTCCGAGGTTTTGGTTCATGTTAGACGCGGTCAGTTGACCGAAAGCGTGCATCACGGACACATTGCTGTTGTGGACCACAACGGCCTGATACAATACAGCCTCGGCGACCCTGCTTATGTAACTTTTGCTCGTTCCACTGCCAAATTAATTCAGGCGATTGCCGTCGTAGAAACAGGCGCTGCTGATCGTTTTCAATTCACACTTGAGGACATCGCTCTATGCTGCGCTTCACATAGCGGAGAGCCGGAACATATTAGAACCGCAGCAAACATGCTGAGTAAGATGCATAAACAATGGAGCGATCTGCGTTGCGGACCTCACGAACCGCTGCATAAACCGACAGCAGAAGCAATGCGATCCTCAGAGACAAAACCCACACCGCTCCATAATAATTGTTCAGGCAAACATGCTGGTATGTTAGCTGTGGCAAGTATGCTTGAACATGATCCAGGTGTCCCATATGACGACATTAATCATCCCGTTCAACAGCTGCTCTTAAGCACGTTCTCCCATATGTGTGATGTACCTGTAAATCAGCTTCACTTAGGCATCGACGGATGCGGAGTACCCGTTTACGGATTACCTCTCCATCATTTAGCTCTCGCTTTTGCTAGAATGGGTTCGGGTGCCGCCTTAACCAAGACTAGAGCAGAAGCATGTGAAACAGTCATCCGCGCTATGATCGAGCATCCTTTTTACTTAGCAGGCAGTGATCGCTTCGATACGGGGCTAATACAGGCGACTAAAGGTCGAATTATCGGTAAAATGGGAGCAGAAGGTGTCTTCTCCGGCATGATTCCATCCTTAAAGCTAGGATTTGCCATAAAAATTGAAGATGGCGCAGAAAGAGCCCTCTACCCTGCCGTTGTACACTTGCTCCTGCAAATGAATCTGCTCTCTGGCGAAGAGCACAATAAATTAGCTGCCTTTCATACACCAGATGTAAAAAATTGGCGTGGAGACATTGTAGGCTCTATCACGCCAATGTATACATTGCATAAACATACAACAACTAACAACTAGCTGCACTTACCACTGCAGCTGCCCCCTGAACCGCATCCCCCATCTGTCGGCAGGGGGTTATTGCTTGGCACTTTAATTTGGTCGGATACAGCATGGGCAATCGTAGTTGAGATTGAATGCAGCATCTCGTCCAATGCTTCCTCCGCTTGCTTAAACTTAACGACCATTTCCAGCTCGTCCAAATAAGCTTGGGCTTTCTCCACCTCGGCCTGCGCCTCGTGGTAATCAGGGTGATAATGCCCAAAGCGTTTCGTTTCTTCAAACCGTTCTTTTTTCTGCTGAAAAAATCGAATTCGCCTTTGAACTTCATCTTCCTGCTCGACAATCTGCTTCCAATACATATAATCAGCGACCTCGACAGATTGTTTAATCATCTCCGCTATCTCATAGGTTTCAAGTAGTATAGCGGTCATATCAAGAGACTGGAGTTCTGCTTCAGTCATGCTCATAAAGTTTTATTTCCCCCTTCTATTCAAGAAAAGGCTTGAATGATTACTACTCTTCATTATTATCATTAATACCGGGTAAAATCAACTGCATTTCTTGCCATTCCTGTGGTGAAAGTGTAACGGCTCTGCGTTCCTCTATGCCTTTGACCACCCAGCCGTCAGGCTGTTCTGACAATTGAGTTGGTGCAAAAGTCACAGCCTTCCCGTTGCGATTTAATTTTAATAAGGCTTTGTAAGCCAGGGCGTGCTCTACCATTTCTTTGCGTACGGAGTGATGGTAAGGACGGAAGGATTGGAGCCACAAGGCTGGAATTCTATCCATCGATGGATAAATATCGGCAATATCCGGCAATGTGTCGGGCGAATGATAATAATGCACTGCCCCCTTGCTGTAGATTAAACCTTTCACTTGTCGATCCGAAGTGAACCGGGTTGAATGCGTCAGCTGCTGATCAACATTTACTTGTAAATAGCTTTTAGGCCGTTCTTCTTTGCGCTGAGTAACAGGAGTCATGCTCCGCTTGGCTAACCATTTCTCGAAGGCTTCGAGATGTTCAGCTTTAATAATAAAATCCACTTCGCTTATCGCCTCGAGAATGCTATCTCTAAATTGCTCCTGAGTTTTGAGTAATTCTGCTACGGAACGATCCTTGCATCGCAATAATGTAACGTCTTGAATCGTCATCTGTCCAAATTGACTGCACCAGTCCTTAATGGACCATTCGACATGTTCAGGCAACATCAAACTATGCCGCTTCAGAAAATCAAGGATACTCGATTCTGATCTTCCCTTCTCACAAGCTCTATGAATCGATTCCTTTGTTAAACGATAACGCGATACTTGGTCTCGGGAAAGCAGCTCAGAAATGAGCAACAGCTCCCAATGCATCCAAAGGGGGACATGAGGCGGGACCAGCACTTCATAGTCGGGTTGAACATACATCGGTTCGAAAGGTTCATCTAAGTGCTGCCTTTGATCCGAATGCGGATCTGATAAGTTCGAACTGACTCGAAAAAAAGTGAATTGATCACCCGTTTTTCCTATCTCAATCCAGCCTAGGGCAGACAGGGGTTGAAGCCATTTTTCAGCATCTGCTGGTTCCAACATCCCCTCGTTCATGAAATCCTGCTGCTTAAGCCAAGACACATAATCTTGAATAGAAATCCACTCGCCTTTAGGAACATTCCACAGATTCATCCAGAGATGTTGTACCATGATGTTCTGGGGGACATGCGTTTCAAGAAAAGATATTAGGATTAAACGATCAGCCTCACTAACGGTCAATTTAAGCCACTGTTCAAGCATTGTGCGATTAATCGATAAGGCCTCAGTCTCATACATCAGTAAACCTAATCGAAAAGCAAGATCGGCTATAACCGCAAATGCAGGCGGATAAGTTTCTTGATGCGCATAGTGCAGGGCTAAACCGGATAAATGAGCATCCTTAAGCATAAAGCTGGCTTGCAGCTTTTGCAGATGACGTTTAAGCAGGGTCCCCTTTTGGGTTAATGACAATTCATAAAGTGTACCGTACGATAACAGCTGGAGTACATCATAAGTTAACCCTGGGTGCTGATGAAATAACTGCTCAGTGATGTCCGGGTTCTTAACCTCTCGATTAAACGGAGTAAAGGCCGCAGCTGTCCATAACGGGAAGCTGTCAACTGGAATGATATAGATGTGTTCACCCCAAGCTTTGGAGAACGTAAAGACAATGCCTTTCTGCTGTAAACGAATTAGCGCCACCTTACACTCAGCCCCTGACATGCGTCCTGCTGCATGTTGTTCAAGCTGCTCCTGGCTAAACGGACTGTATCCTACAGTTCCAAGAATAAGGTTCAACACCTTTCGCTCCAATCCGAATAACTGGGCATAGACGTGCTGAACAGTCTTCTTATCGTTCATTAAATCCTCAGTGCTTGTTTCATCATTGGGTGATCCATACTGTTTCCAATATGAGGTCACTGTATCTTTAATATGGCCGGGTAATTTAGCTAAACATTCATAGCTATTCATGAGCTCATCAACTCCATACTGCAAAATAATTCTGCTCCCTTTAGCTGGTACCTGTAGCCCTGTTCAACTAGAAATAATTGGCGATTCATTGTAAATTCTTGTTCCTTTGTATGGCTCGATACTAAGCTATAGAAAAACGCTCGGTTCCGATCTCGCTTTGGTCTCAGAATACGTCCCAGCCGCTGGGCTTCCTCCTGTCTTGAGCCGAAACTGCCGGAGATTTGAATGGCTACCGCCGCATCGGGTAAATCTACTGCAAAATTAGCCACCTTAGAAACGAGTAATACAGATATATCACGGTTTTTAAATTGCTCGTATATCACTTCTCTATCGTCATGCGGCATTTCTCCGCTAATAAGCGGGATCTCCAGCAATGCCGAAAGCTGCTTTAACTGTTCTAAATATTGACCAATGATAAGGATCTGTTCTCCTCGGTGACGCTCTAACAAAGCTTTAACGACATGTGTCTTATTGTTATTTTCCCCTGCAATCCGATGCTGTTCTTTTGCAGATGCCTGGAGGTATCTTTCTTTGCTCTGAACGTCAATCGGCACTCTTACTTCAATACAGTCTACACTTGCGATCCAGCCTTGCTGCTCTAAGGTCTTCCATGGCATATCAAATCGTTTAGGCCCAACTAATGAGAACACATCATTTTGTCGCCCGTCCTCACGAACTAACGTGGCTGTCAGTCCCAGTCGGCGTGTAGCTTGGATCTCTGCAGTTGCCCGAAACACAGGTGCTGGCAGTAAATGCACCTCGTCATAAATAATGAGCCCCCAATCCCGCTCGGAAAACAGCTTAATATGTGTAAAATCCGCTTCTTTATGTTTACGGTATGTCAGAATTTGATAAGTAGCAATGGTAATCGGACGAACTTCTTTTTTGCTGCCGCTGTATTCACCGATTAAATCTTCACTAAGATTCGTCTTCTCGATGATCTCACGTTTCCACTGACGCACCGATGTAACATTTGTCGTTAATATAAGGGCTGCGCACTCCATTTTAGCTAAAGCACCTATTCCGATAATCGTTTTTCCTGCACCGCAGGGCAGTACTAAAACGCCGCTTCCTCCGTATACACTTCCATTCTGGAAGAAGCTTTCAACCGCTTTTTCTTGATAGTCTCTCAGTTTAAATGTTTCCCCATTGGACTTTAGCGAATCTTTAAGTTGAATCGGCAGTTTCTCTCCGTCATGATAACCTGCCAAGTCATGAATCGGATACCCAAGCTTGATACATTCCTGTTTCACTAAACCACGATGCTCGGGAAGAATAGCAACACTTCGATTGTCGATGACCGTACTTATATAGGCTTGAAGAGCCTTCTCATTACAAAGCGACTGCATCAGCGGTTCATCATCAGACAGGAGCACAAGCTGTCCTGTTGGCTGTTCCATTAGCTTTAACCGTCCATATCGTTTCATTAATTGTATGATCTGCGCTTTCACACTTAAAGGAACTTCCATTTTCGAATGCCGATTTAAACAATCGACAACCTGATCGAACGTCCATCCGCTTGCCGCAGCATTCCATAAAGACAATGGCGTTATTCGATACGTATGTATTGGCTCTGGAGTCTTCACTAACTCCGAGAATCCAACTAATTCATTACGGACGCGTTCAAAGTCGGAGTGATTCGTTTCTAACAGCAACGAGAAATCACTTTGCACAATTAAGGGCCGATCGCTATAATATTGCATCATACACCTCACTGAAAGTGATATAGTATTACTCATCTTTAGTATGAAGTCCATTGTACTGTTTTAAACGCAAGCTCGCCAATACAAGGAGGTTCTACATGCTTAGAAACAACATCTTTCCTAAACTGAATCGGTTATTTGTAGTGATGCTCATACTCGTTCTGCTTAGCAGCTGCAGTGTATCAACGGTTCGCGAAACTGATCCTTCCACGATTCAAAGAATCATCCAAGACTACCCTGAATTGAAGCAGCAGCCATATTCTATAGAACGCGTTAAACGAGTGGTTGACGGTGATACTTTCGTGACTGAATCAGGTGACCGAATCAGATTGATTGGAGTGAATACACCTGAATCGGTTAAACCTAACACCCCTGTTGAATTTTTTGCCAAGGAGGCAAGTCAATACACTAAAGTACAATTATCGGGTCAAACCGTTGCATTATTCGCTGATGTCGAGGATGAAGACCGCTATAGACGTAAGCTGCGCTATGTTTTCTTGCTTGAAGAAGGTTCATCTGAAGAGATCACAATGTACAATGAACAATTGTTGGCAGAAGGTTATGCAGGCACCATGACGATTCCTCCTAATGTCATGTATGCTGATTATTTTGTACAGATAGAAGCTGAAGCTAGACAATTAAACAAAGGCCTGTGGTCTGATAAAGCGTCTCAAGCTGAGGATGCAGCTCATAGCTGTGAGCATCCAAATATAAAAGGCAACATTAATTCAAAGGGAGACAAAATCTACCATGTGCCTGACGGAGCCTATTATAACGTTACAAAAGCTGAAGTGATGTTCTGCACAGAACAGGAGGCTCAGGACGCTGGTTTTAGAGCGTCAAAAGCATAGAAGGCTTCCAAAGTGGAAGCCTTCATCATTACCGTTCGGATGAGCTATAGTTTTGCCGTTGCATGATGCTCAGAAATTTCACTTAAGGCTTCCCCTGCTTCGTTCTCGAACTTCTGACGAACAGCCAAGTCACCGATGGCAACGACGCCCAGCAGTTCACCGCTTTCTACGACGGGTAAGCGGCGAATTTTATTTTTCGCCATCAGACGTGCTGCTTCATCAATCGTAGTTTCCGGTTTAGCCGTTACAAGCTTTTCACTAATAACATCCTTTACCGCTGAAGATCCTGAATGTTTCTCTGCATATCCGCGAATGACTAAGTCACGGTCTGTCACCACACCAATCAGCTTTTTACCTTCGACTACCGGGATAAAACCAATGTCATGCTGCTTCATCTTAACCGCAATTTCATAAATATTGTCCTGTAAATTTACGGTCACAATATCCGTACTCATAATATCCCTTAGTGTCGTCATCATGAATAACCTCCATTCGAAGAATCTGAAGCGGCAGATGCGCTGATTGCCCTGCACCCGCATCATTTAGATTATCCCATATCGAAGGAAACATGCTGATTAATTGTTGCCATTCATTACATCTAAGGCCAGTTCAACCAATAACTCTGCCGCCTGAAGCATAGCAGATTCATCGATATCAAAGCGTGGATGATGGTGAGGATAACTCGCCCCAACAGCAGGATTGTTTGCTCCAACGAATATGAAACAGCCGGGCACATGCTGCAAATAATAGGCAAAATCCTCCCCAGCCATCATCTGCGGGGTTTCTATAACGTTACTGCTGCCAAATTGCTTCGCAGCTACACGAAATACACGCTCGGTTTCTTGTTCATGATTAATGACCGGAGGATAACCCAAACGATAGTCCAACGTATAGTGTGCTCCATACAACTGGCATACCTGCGCTGCAAAATGCTCGACCTGTTGTTTCGCTGTCAGACGCATATCTTCATCAAAAGATCGGACGGTACCTTTGAGCAGTGCAGTCTCAGCAATAACATTGTAGCTGTTGCCACTCTGAAACGCGCCGATAGAGATCACAAGCGGCTCAAGCGGGTTAACTTGTCTGGATACGAGGGATTGAAGCTGCACTACTAATTGTGAGCCTACTACGATACTGTCCACAGCTTCATGCGGCATCCCTGCATGGCCGCCTTTGCCATGGATTTCGATATTAAATTCATCTGCTGCAGCCATGATACCGCCAGCCCTGGTATGGACTTCACCCAGCTGTAATGTGGAGAAAAGGTGCACTCCATAGATCGCATCCACCCCTTGTAAGGCCCCCGCCTCAATCATCGATGCAGCACCGCCGGGTGATAATTCTTCCGCATGTTGAAATATAAATTTCACATTCCCTTTAAGTTGTTGCTTAAGGCCGTTTAGAACTTGTGCAACTGCAAGTAATGTAGCGGTGTGTGCATCGTGTCCGCAAGCATGCATGACCCCAGGGACCGTTGACGCATATTCACACGTTTTTTGATCTTGGATCGGCAATGCGTCCATATCTGCACGAAGGGCAACGGTCGGGCCTTCCTGCCCGCCTTTAAGCAGAGCAACAACCCCATTCCCGCCAACATTACGATGAACTTCCAATCCCCATTCTTCCAATATATTGCTCACCATTTCGGCCGTATTATATTCATGAAACGATAATTCCGGATTGCGGTGCAGATGTCTGCGCCAGGCAACCATTTGCGGAAAAAGACCATTAAGCTTCTCCTTTATCAGCTGCACATTGACACCTCCCAATGAATGATTTCCTGTCTGATGTAACTGTAATTTAATATTTTAACAGATTAACGACATTTTAGAAATAAGCGAAGGCGAAGCTTGCTTAAGCGGTTGAAACATAATATCATGGATAAAGATAACGCTACATGAATCCGTAGCGGCAGTTGTTCTGGACAAGTTCTAAGGAGGAATAAACGTGATTATTGAAAACAGTGCATTAAAAGGACTAAAAAGTGAACTCAGTTATTTAGATGAATCTATGACGAAATTAGGTTTTGTACGTTGGCAATGGGAATATTATCGCGCAACTTATGATTGTAAGTTTGTAGACAACGGTTCTGAATATTTCTTGCGTGTGAATACCCGTGCCGTTGAAGGCAGATTAGAATCTCCGCATGCGGTGCTTGCGGTCGAAGATATTTATATTGGTCTAGGTACGTTTCCTCATGGATTAGATTATAATGTTCCCGTTCCGGAGGCTGTCCTTAAGGCTGCAAAACAAAAGCTGGACGAGCTGCAAAAAGCCTTAAAGATCGAATAGGTTAACCTATGAGCCAGCCTTCTATGCGTAGAGGAACGCCGGACTTTGTCTTATTATCGCTCACCTTTATTCTCTTAGGTTTTGGTATTGTGATGGTGTTTAGTGCAAGTTCGGCTACGGCAGCTTTTCAGTTTGATGACGCATTATATTTTACGAAAAAACAGATCGTCTGGGCCATACTAGGTTCCTTTTTAATGCTGTTTTTCATGAATGTGCGATACAGTAAACTAAAAAACTGGTTTATTCCCTATTTTATCTTTATCGTCATCCTGCTCATTCTAGTTCTGATGTTCGGATCAGAACTGAATGGCGCCAAAAGCTGGCTGCAATTAGGACCCATTAACATACAACCATCAGAGTTTGCTAAACTGGGAATTATTATTTATTTAGCGAATCTAATTCATAAAAAGCAGGAACATTTCCGTGAGTTTAACCGCGGTTTACTGCCTGCCATGATCATCGTGGGTTTTGTCACCTCATTGATTATGTTACAGCCTGACTTAGGCTCTGCCATGATCTTCTTACTCACTGCCATGGTGGTCATTCTCGTAGGCGGAGCCAATTTGAAGCATGTATTCACCGCTGGGGCTGTTATCGGGGGTATCACTTGCTTTATGATATTAATCCAGATCCTAACAAGTGATTCCTATGGTTACCGTATAGACCGATTCACGGCGTTTATGGATCCATGGGCAGACCCGATAGGTACAGGATATCACCTTATACAATCCTTATATGCGTTTGGACATGGAGGGATCACAGGGGCGGGTTTCGGACAAAGTATCCAGAAGCTGCACTATCTGCCTTATGCGCATAATGACTTTATCTTTGCCATTATTGCTGAAGAGCTGGGATTGATTGGCAGTACGCTGTTTATTGTTGTGTATTTATTATTTCTGTGGAGATGCTTGCTTATTGCTTTACGGTGCAAGGATTTATTCGGGACCTTGGTCGGCACCGGCATATTCGGTATGATTAGCATTCAAGCGCTGATTAACATCGGCGGGGTTACAGGGAGTATTCCCATTACGGGCGTCACCTTACCCTTTATTAGTTCTGGGGGATCGTCTTTGCTCGTCTGTATGCTCAGTATTGGCATCTTATTAAGTATTTCAAGAGAGAACAATCGTCTCGAAAAAGATTAAAATGAATAACCCCCTTCCAGCCAATTCATTAGCTGCGAAGGGGGTTATTCATTGTTATCTGTGTGTTTGGTATTATTTCACCCGTTGATCTTCCGGCAATGCCTCGTCTTCCTTAAAAGCAACACCTTCGACCTTAACATTCACTTCCACTACATTTAAACCCGTCATATTCTCAACCGCTTCTTTCACATTATCTTGAAGCTGTTTACAGACCGTTTGGATTTGTGATCCATATTGAATAATGACCCTTAGGTCGACAGCCGCTTCAGTTTGACCTACCTCAACGGATACGCCTCTTTGGGCGTTTTTGCCGCTTAGACGTTTGGCCAGTCCCTCAGAGATACCGCCCGACATCGCAGCAATCCCAGGTGTATCAAGCGCTGCCAAACCAGCAATAGTTGCTACTACGTCGTCGGATATACGAATTAATCCTGTATCATTGTCTAGTGCCAAGCGAATCACTCCTTCCTCATAATACATATTCTATACGTTCAACAAGGTGAAATCAACCAATCGGCCAGACCGCTAAAAATAAAGAGCAGTCTATGTAAAGATAGACTACTCTTGACTTTGATTAAGGGCTTCGTATAACTCCGCTAAATTTCGTTCCAGTTTACTTAGGATAGATTTGCCCTTCTCTTCTTCAATCAAACCTGCTCTGACTGCAAAATCAATTTCACGCGACAATCCGTAAATTTGAGTATCGAGCACTTCCTCATAAAGGGGACATCTTCGATTGGTTAAAGTCTCCATTTGAACTTCAATTAATTTTTCTATTTTATCGGCATCCTCTTGAAGAAGATCCAATGCTTTTTGATTCAGGTTTACAAGATTAGACGAAGACATCGACTTCCCTCCAACTTCACAAAGATCGTCTAGATCTGATTCAACTCTTCATACTTAGCATGATAGCTGATCAGTGTTGCTTATAAACCTAGTTTAGTCGAAAAATGCATAGAACACAAGAGAAGGATGTTCATACGCATACAAAAAAAGATAACTCACCTGTTGAGATGAGCTATCCTTGTTGTCAGGGGTTTATTAATCCGCTAATTTAACGGAAAGATTATGTTTGGCGAACACTTCAGCCATTGCTTTCTTAGCTTCTGCTTCGTCTGGGCCATGTACGTGCAACTCAAATGAACTGGAACTGGTAAGGGTGGTGAACAAACCAAGGATACTCTTGACGTCAATATATTTGCTCTCGTACTGAAGTACGATGGACGAAGTAAATTTATTGGCGGTTTGCGAGATTTCAACAATTGCAACATTCTTATCAGACATAGCGTAATCCCTCCATAGTGGTATTGGAAATAAATGCTCTTACATTAATATACCTTGCACCCTATGTTTAATCAAGGCATTTTCCGTGAATTATTTCAGATGCTCTGGATTCAGCGGTTCCAATTCTGGAATGACGAATCGGCCATCCTTTCGAATCAGGACGTCGTCAAAATAAATCTCACCGCCGCCATATTCAGGACGCTGAATTAATACCAAATCCCAATGAATCGTCGAGCGATTCCCATTATCTGCTTCTTCATAAGCTTGCCCTGGGGTAAAGTGAAGGCTTCCGTCGATTTTCTCATCGAATAAAATATCCTTCATCGGTTTGAGGATGTAAGGATTAAATCCAATACTGAATTCACCAATATAGCGGGCCCCCTCATCCGAATCTAGAATTTCATTTAATCGCTTCGTGTCATTACTTTCCGCTTCCACGATCTTGCCCTGTTCAAAACGGAATTTAATATGTTCAAACGAAGTTCCCCCGTAAATGGTAGGAGCGTTGTACGCAATCGTTCCGTTAACCGAATCTTTCACAGGTGCAGTGAATACTTCCCCATCCGGAATATTCCTGTCTCCAGCACATTTAATGGCTGGCAATCCCTTAATGGAAAAGGACAAATCCGTACCGGGGGATACAATGCGAACACGATCTGTTGTATTCATTAATTCAACGAGCGGGTCCATCGCTTGAGACATTTTATTGTAATCTAAATTGCATACGTTGAAATAAAAATCTTCAAAGGAAGCGGTGCTCATATTTGCTAATTGAGCCATAGAAGCATTCGGATAACGAAGAACAACCCAGCGTGTTTTCTTCACTCTTTGTTCCAAATGCACCGGCTTGTAATAGTACGTCTCATACAATTTCATCTTATCATTCGGGACATCTGATAATTCATTCACATTCTCTCCTGCACGTATCCCAATATAGGCATCCATCTGTTTCATTCGTTGCAGATCCAATGACGCCCAGACTTCCATTTGTTCTTGGGTAGCATCCATCAGCATTGATCTAAGCACCGTTCGGTCCGTAAGTTGCACGAACGCTTTAGCTTGCTTCCGAGCAATTTCCTCTAGAATGCAATGGAGCAATTCTCGCTCAGAGCCAATCATTTCCACCAATACATTTTCACCTGGCTGCAGGTTTATGGAGTGATTCACCAAATTTTTAGCCAGCGTTTCCAATCTCGGATCTCTCATGCCGCAATCCTCCAACTTTCAATGTAATAAAATGTTCCAACGTTTACCATTGTATCACGATTTACTTCTTCATGAAGTTTAAGTTTGAGTTGAAAATATATATGTTGTTGTCAGCGTCTCGGTTTGAGGTTGACCGTTTCTTACGTATTTAAGCGTGGTTAGAAGCTGTAATTTACTAGGAAATTTGCTGTTTTCATCTAACCAGACCATAGCTTGCGGTTCTACTTGTAAGCTTGTAAGCATTTCATTCAACTGTTGATTAGCTTCATTAAGCAGCTGCTCAGCCTTCTGTCGAACTTGTGATGAAGACTGCGCTTGCCCGCGAACTGTCAGACGACTTTGCTGTGCCTTAAGCTCCTCAATCAGTTTCGACCGAAAGCCCTCGCCCTCTAAATCAACCTTTATCAATTGCATCGTTGTATTAGGCATAGAAGTATCCCACTCAGCTTGCTTAACATGATTCAAGATAAGATCAACGGTTTCAAGCGGATTTAATTCAAAAAAGCTTACATCGTCGGTTGATTGTTTATCGTCCTGCAGCGTCCAGCCCTCGTGGTTTCTTACATATAGCTGTTCTCTCTCGGAAAGTCCACCGCTTATATCCTGATTCCCACCTCGCGTAATATGACGAATGATGATCTTCTCCTGACCTTGAACAGCTCCTTCAAAACCCAGGGGCTCTTGAAAGGTAATGCCAGAGATGGACTTTTGTGTGTTCCCTTGAAATGTGTATGTATCTTGTTCCTTAAGTTGCGCTAATGACTGCTCCAGCATAACCTCGGGAGATTGAACATCATGTATGGCGCAGCCTGTAAATGCGCTCGCAGCAGCCCCTAAGCATATATACATACAAATGTAGCTGATCCAGCATAAAAACTTAATTTATTTCCCGCATTTCCTAGTGTACGATACTATCGTTACCAGGAGGGGGAAACTTATGCGCATGAGCTGCGTAAATTCCGTTGAGTTCTGTGCATAAACGTGTCAAAAGACACTTATTCCTAATCCTTCTTAGATCTTAATCTAAGGCGGTTTAACAGTCATAAGTGTCTTTTATTGTGCAATTTTTATTCTGTTTCTTCCGTCTTTCTTAGCTTCATACAGCGCCATATCCGCTTTGTAGAATAAAGATTCCACACTAATTTTATCATCTTCCCAGTTCCATTCCGCAACACCGCAGGATACGGATACACTAGGATCAGTTTCAGAGGCTACTCTAATTCGGATTCGTTCTGCTACTCTTACCGTCTGCTCCAATGTGGCCTGTGGCAAATAGATCGCTAACTCTTCTCCGCCCCATCTTGCGGCAATATCGGTATCACGGATGCTCGATTGAATAATTTGGGCCACTTGAATTAAAATTTTGTCCCCCACTTGATGACCGTGCGTATCGTTCACCTTCTTAAAATGATCAATATCGGCAACAATCAAAGATCCGCAGAAATCCTTCTTCTGCATGAAATTAACCTGTTCATCAAGATAGTGGCGAGCGTATAAATTTGTTAAATTATCCGTGATAACCATTCTGCGCACTTCAGCGTGCAGCGAAGCATTAGCCATCGCTAACCCAATGTGCCCTGATAACACCTGAAGAAGCTTATAATTATCGTATGAGAAATAATTCGGCTGCTGATGAACCATCAGTATAACGCCCATCACTTCTAAATTAACTCTAATCGGCGCCGCTATTAGCGATCTCGACTTGGTAATCTCCATCAGCTTGGAGCTGATCTGTTGATTAGCCCAATAATCAGAAATAATCATCGGTTCTTTCGTAGCAACCACCATACCGGCGAAACCGTAATCAGCCTTAAAAATATCATTCGCCATTTCGGGCAAATTACTCGCTTGTACTACCATTTGATTCCGCTCATTATCCAATTGCAGAATACAGCCATAATTCGCTTTAAAAATGTGAGTTAGCTCGTTAGAGGCAAAATGAAAAATTTCATTAAGCTTTAAGCTTTGGTTTAAACGGCTCGTAATTTCGTTGATCAAGCGCAGCTCATTGATCAGTACATTAGACTGTTCATACAATTTTGCATTCTCAAACGCATTTCCGGCGGAATCAGCAATCATAGATATGAATTTTATGTCTGTGTCGTCTAATATGCTTCGATCATGTGTTTTGAAATGCAATACGCCATACACGCCTTGCTTCCCGCTTAAAGGTGCGGCCACCGCCAAATCATGTTGTTGCGCAGCAGTTCCATTCTCTATAATCAGCTGTCCTTCCATGAAAGCCCGGGTACAGATGTCGTGATCATGATCCGTATGCTGAAAGTGGAGCGGTTTGACTGGTAAAGTTAAACTGTGATTATCTTGAGATAAATACAAATCTATCTCTACGTTCGGGTAAATCTCTTTCAGATTGTCCATCACCTCTGACAATACCGAATCCACATCGATTTTGGCATGAAGCTTCTTGGCGATTTCAAATAATGTATCGCGCTTTTTAGATTCATTCTGCATTTTCAAATGGTAGGTTGATAGATTACGATTAGCCATCCGTTCAAAATGTAACAGAACAATGGCGTAATAAGCTGCAGCCATCTGCTCTAAGAAACTGAAGATCTCCTGATGATCATTCGGTGTAATACAACCAATAACGCCAATGACTTCAGATGATTGGTTTAATATAGGCACCGCATACGAATAATATCCTTTGAGGCTATCTTGCTCGTGTTCATTGGGTTGAACCGACATACGTCCCCCGGTCTTCAGGCAACGTCCAAGCGCTGTACAACCGCGGATGGATATATCCCAACTCTCGGACTCAGCTAGACCGTAGGCCTCGCAATGCTGGGCTAAATTGCTATCAAATAAAAGGCCGTCCACGAAAAGACCTTGGGGATCACAGACGAATAAAGCGCCTTTCTCAAATAAAGAAGGGAGTGTAAGATTTCTTTTCCATATTTGGAAGCTTTCCTTCATTACCATTCGAAAATGAGGCAACTCTACTTCCGATTGAAGAAGATCGTCTAATTGAATTGGAGAATTCGTGGAACGTAATTGTTCATCTCGAAGATTCTCAGACATAAAGGACCCCTTCTTTACTTAGTACTATCGTACGATAGCTTTTATAATGAATGTAGAACAAGTTGTTAGACTAGTAAAATTATACTACTTTATATTAATGATACTATATTTATGTCTTAGATTCCACACCATAACAAGTAGGTGATTGGAAACATTGAAGAAATCATTTTACACTTGACACATTGGGGCGATTTCTTCTAAAATAAGAAGTCGAGAGTAAATAGGATAGCAAAGCTAGGTCAAGGGCAAATGTCACCCCTCACTGCTTTTGCTGACGACAAGACAGCGGCTGAACTTTCTTGTCGTATCATCGGTTCAAGCTATCCGGAACCATGGAAGCAAAATCAGGCATTTGCAGCAACCGGCACCCTTGAATATTTTGAAAATAAAAGGAGATAAACATATATGTCACGTTACACTGGACCTAAATTTAAATTAAGCAGACGCCTTGGAATTTCCCTTAGCGGAACAGGCAAAGAACTAAAAAGACCTTTCCCTCCTGGACAACATGGTCCTGGACAACGCAGAAAAATTTCCGGATACGGCTTGCAGCTTCAAGAAAAACAAAAACTTCGTCACATGTACGGAATGAATGAAAAACAATTCCGCAACCTATATGACAAAGCTTCCAAGCTTCCTGGTATTTCCGGTGAGAACTTCATGATTTTGCTTGAAAGCCGTCTAGACAACCTTGTATACCGTTTGGGTCTTTCCAACTCCCGTGCAGGCGCTCGCCAATTAGTTGCGCACGGTCACGTTACAGTAAACGGTAAAAAGGTTGACATTGCATCCTACACTGTAAGTGTGGGCGACGTGATTGGTCTTCGTGAAAGAAGTCAGAATCTTTCCGTCATTAAAGAAGCTTTGGCTAACCGCAACTTCCTTCCAAACTACTTGGAATTCAATGATTCTGCATTGGAAGGTAAATATGTTCGTTTACCAGAGCGTGCTGAGCTTGCTCAAGAAATTGACGAGAAACAAATCGTCGAGTTCTACAGCCGTTAATTTTTTAAGTTTAAAGTCCTGTGGTCTTGTGCCGCAGGACTTTTTTGAAATATAAGAAATTATAAATTTTCGGGGGCCACGGAGTGGCTCCCTT
>CAYUSG010000071.1:0-19146 GCA_964447355.1 uncultured Paenibacillaceae bacterium | reverse complement strand
TACAATATCTGGCCCAACAATTTATCTGACTCAGCCCAACAAACTGCTAAGTTTATTTGGGAAAAATATCCTTACCCCACTTCTATTGTATCAAAATTTGATTTTAGCCATCCAGATCAACATAGTGATGTACAGATTGAGCAATGTAACAGAAAATATTCCATTAATTTATTTCGAATAAAAGGAAACTCTCAAATACAACCAAAGAACCTGGGAGCAAAAAGCTTTTTAACAAAATATTTTTCGCTTGAAGAGCTTCAACTGAAATTTAATAATTACCTTCAAAGTGAATACAACTGCTATTTAAAGAATCTTTTACTATTAAAAGAAATAAACTATAGATTTGTTACATCGGAAAAGGAATTAAGGGCAGCAGTAAGAAAACACTACACAAGTTTTGATGAAGATAGTAACATTTACAGAGATATATTCTTAAATAATATCCGAGACTTTTGTTTTAACTTATTGCAGGAAACATATAATGAGCATCATTCAGCGTTTAAAAGTGCATTAAACACTCTACTGTTGACGGAACAAGTAAATATTGTAACAAGGGAATTCAAAGATCATAACGTTGTTGAAGAATTCAAACCTAAAATATTAGACTACCATGGAATCATTTTATTTAAAATAGGAAAAAATTCAATTGGAATACAAAACGGGGCTATCGCACTAACCTTGAGATTTAAGTTTGAAAACAAACCTGATTCATCAATTAAATTGGCTACTGGATTTGTAACGTATAAGAAAGTATCAGATTTCACCCTACATATCGAAACAACTAATAATTTCACAATAAAAAAACTTGAACAAATTATAGAAAATACCAACTATTCGCCAGGCAATAATGTTAGCAACGCTGTAGGAAAATGCCACGAAGCATATTCTTATTACTGGATGCTAAAAAAACATTCTTCAATTATTCAAACAGATGAAGAGGAATGCATAACTTATTTTAATAAATATCTCTCAAAAATTGATAGCAAAACAGCCCAAGAAATACAAAAAAGTTCGAAAAAAACAGCTGATTTAATCACTAAATACATGTTTGAAACTAAAAAAGCTATTAAAATTGAAAGTATTCAATTAGTTGCAGACATCTATACCACTGATCGCCTAAATACAGGAGATATTAAAGTCTCTTTTCGATACAGAGATAATAAAGTAAAAGAATTGTACATTTCACTAAAAGCAATTCGAAGATTTGGACAAAAAATAACAACAAAAAACCCTGGAATAGGTACCATATTAGGTGATCAATTTTTTAACACTCAATCGGATTTAAACAATAAAGTCGTAGAAATCAAAGAAATGTATAGAAATGGAATGAGTAGAAGACAATGTTTGGAGATTATTTCGCAGGAATTAGGTTCAAACTTATCGTATTTACCCCAACAAAACTTACAACAAGGTATAACTAACTTACTAGGAAAAGCTTTAATGGTTATCACAGCTTACCAACAAAACAATGTTTCTTATGTTGAGCACGAAGATATTAATAGCCATGTAGAAGTGCATAGAAATATTCCTAGTAAGATACAGAATACGTTAATATGGAATAATGGTGAAGAGCAGATCTCCTTGCGAGTTAAATTTAGCAGTGGTGAATCGCATGGTTGGTCCTCAATCAAATTAACATCAGAATATGTATATAAACCTAAAACATTAAATTAAACTTAAAAATCCCCGCCCTGACATGCCGTCAAGGCGGGGATTGAATTTTAGGCTAACAGTTTAAAGCCTGCTCGCCAGTTATAATTGTACTTCATCGATAAGCCGATCAGCATAACCGTCATTTGCTCGATCGTGCGGGCAGACTGCAAGGAGCCGGCATCCAGCGCATCGAAAGCTAGGCTGTTAATCAATTGAATGACTTTTGACTTTGCTTGTTCGTCGTTACCAATAACTAGTACCGTTGTGGTCTGATCTCCTTCGAATACAGGCTCGTAGAATACTCCAGCGAACGTGTTCTTGAATGCCCCTACCACACGTGAATCTGGGAATAATTCAGCTACCAGTTCTGCTGAAGATTGATCTGGCGATGTTAATAAGCCATCGTAAGTCTCATTTAACGGATTCGTAATATCCACAACGACTTTACCTGCGGCCTGCGTTCTAATCTCATTCGCAACATCATCAAGGCCCTGATAAGGAACCGCTAAGAAGATAAAATCTGCTTCAGCCGCTGCCGCTTGATTCGTAGCAGCAGTGATCTGGGTTAAACCTAATTCATTGACAACCTCTTGTGCTTTATCCAAGCTGCGGGAACCTAACCATACTTGATGGTTAGCTGCGGCTAATGCCAGAGCAATCCCTTTCCCCATATTTCCTGTTCCGATAACTGCAATGTTACTCATGCTCAACACTCCCTGTTTTTTTATTAAAGTATATGAATCCATTTCATGTATGATCTTTATTGAAATGGATTCGCAAATCTATTAGTTCTCTATGACTCCACTCTTACTTAAGAGCATTAATCATAGCCACCAAACATCAACAACGTAATATTCTCATCCGTCGTGTTCACCAAGCTGTGCATCTGACTGTTCTTCAGCAGGACCAAATCTCCTGGTTTCATCTTCCTGACCTCTAAGGCGCGTGCTCTGCCGGGATTCTCTAACCAATCGCCAGTGATCATATACGCTTCCCCATGAACCAAGAAGAACGCCTCTTGATTGTCACGATGACGATGCAGACCAATGCCGCAGCCGGGTCTAAGAATGTGAAGATCCATGTAATCCACGGCCATGAAAGGCTCGTAGCGCTGCCCAATCTGTTTATTGCCGAACGCATCCAGATTCCATGATTCCAATGGACGTCCTAATTCACCAGATCCGCTGAATGCGCCGTAATTAGAGAAGATATTCCGATACTCTAGAAAACCTACTCCGCCATGTGGATTGGGGCTGGTCCCGACCGTCAGATAATGGTTCCACCCGCGAAGCTTCATATTAAATTCATAATGATAATTCATCCCATTCTGTGAATCCCAATACGTTCCGCTCTCGTCACTCCAAGCGACTTCTAGGTGAAGCGGGAGAACCGGATGCATGGCATGATCTGTTGCTATATTCAATACATTCTGTTCATTTAGGTTTTCCCGATTGAAGTCCTCGATGCTTCCTTTAATCAAATTCGGACGGAATTGCAGTTCACCACGCTGAATCGCGGCCTTGCCCTTGTCATCTAACGATTGCAGGGCTTCGCTAAATGATCCTGGATACCCCCAAATTTCTACTTCGTATCGATCACTGTCAGGGTTATATACAGCGGATATCATTTCAGGCAAGGCATTATTCTGCACTTTAAGATAAAGCTTAATGATTTGACCTAATTGATGATTGCTCGTTTCCGACAATTTCGAATCAGGTCCACCGCGATAAGATAGCTTTAAGAAAGGACCTACCCAGTTTCCAATCGAAGCGTAGCCGCGTACGACATAAGTATCGGAAGTAGTAAACTCCTTAATATTCTGTTTCTGAAAATCCGTCTTATTGTCCTGTTGAAACGGGTCCATTACATCTTTATCAGGACCTGATTGGTTCGGACCGTACAAGACAAGCTGTTCTACTGGAAACAAATATTGAAGTGAATCGGTAACATAATACTCGATACCTGCTGCCAGATGTACTTCCTCCACTAACCCCATCATGCGATCTACAGGATTATTAGCGTTATAATCTGGATTAGACACGCGAACAACTTCATCTAACACATGGATCTGCATCGTTTCATCCCCTTCTCAATTCATCAACTGCCATGGTATAGGAAAGCCACGAACTTTAACGGCTTATCACTATCATTGCGAATACCGTGGAACCCGCCGCTCTTCGTATAGATGACATGCCCCGGTTTAATTGGAAGCTCCTTACAGAGCTTGCGACCTACGCCGAATATGTCTCGCTCTACAGTGCGATACTTGGGTTGCCCGGTCATCGGATCAACTTCATCAAGTGCAGGATCATCGCCAACTGCCATATAGGCAGTGCCCTCACCCTCAACGATGTAATACAGCTCCTCCGAACCGATATGATGGTGAGTTCCTTCCACCTTGCCGGGTGGAATCGTAACCTCGTGGAAATAAGCAACATTGCCTCCGAACTCTCGCTGTAAGATCCAGCGCATCTCAATGATATTGTCAGGCGCGGCATCTTCATTCTTGTCTGCTTCCATCATCGCATTGAGGTAACGGACCGGCTGCACCTGGCTTGTATCCTTAAACCAACCTCGCTGAAAATCGATGAGGTAACTCCAATCATTGATCGTGTTCATCGGTGAGCTAGGCACATTCGTCCGCGGTTCCTGATGGGAACGCAAGTAGTTGTTATCCCACTGCACATCTTCGATCGTTGTACCAAAGGGAAGATCCAGATCGTATTCGCGAAAAGCCAGTTCTAGCTGCCTTAACTGTTTGATCTCTCGAATGCGTACGGTAAATTGCGGGATGCGAGTGATGGGCATCTCACGACCCATTTGAGTAATGATTTTATAATCATGTCTCGTTCCAAAAGGAGACTCCAGCGTATCCCAAATTTCCACTTGATAGGCTTGGATCCAATCGCAATAATGCATCACAACTACAGCATCTGTATTCTGATTAGGGTCTTCCGAAAGCAGCTTCACATAAACCTTCACTTTATCTTGAAGAAAACGAGCTTTCTGTCTTGATACCTCGGTTAATCGAGCAGCACGATACTCAATACGAAGGAAGTTGCTTAGGAATCTGCCGTCCAGATACACTTCTCCCTTCAACACGGTCGCATCGCCTTTACTGCGAACCTCTTGTACGTTATAGCGATATCGACTGGAACGCGTAGCATCTAGATATTGGGCGTGATAAATACGATCAGGGAAAAATACAACTTGAAAAATGCTGTTCTCCGGGCTCGTGAAAATCTCATTAAACTTAGGCTCCATTTATGGCAGTACCTCCTTTATATGTTCAGCTACTCGAAATGCATTCGCTTGAATCGTCAGTGTAGGGTTAGCACCTCCCGAAGTAGGCATAAATGAACCGTCTGTGACGTATAAATTGTCAAACTCCCAAGCCCTGCAATTGACGTCTAACACAGAATCATCGGGTGATTCTCCGAATCTCGCACCGCCAAGAATATGGTTTGCAATGCGTGCCAATCCATTCTCAGCGCTGTACACGCCGCCCCCGCTAATCGATCCCTCTGGATAACCGCAGCCCTGCTCAAGAATCCGAGCGCACTGACCTGCCAATGTATCCATTAAAGCTTTGTCATGGTCATGCCAGCGTTTAATAATGTATGCCACCGGGCGATTCCATTTATCCCGCACACTTGGGTGTAGCTCGATGCGGTTATCCTCTAGCGGCACCTGATTCGCCATGAAAGCTATAGACAATGTCGTACCGAAATTCTCGTTTAACCAATTAAGAAGGGCTTCATCCGTTAAATGCACACTATTAGTGAACCCTTTCCAAATGGTATCCAAATCCTGGGCGTGCATAGTGCGTGCTAACGATATCGGCAGGGCTGCATCCGAAGTGTTGTTATACACCGCAGCGCCAGCCCAAAGCTGATGCTCATAGAGAAATTCTTCCGTTGCACAATATTCAGTTGCCCAGTCCGAATCTAAAGATTGAGATTTATCATATCGGTTTGGAACTATGACATTCGCCCCACCGAAGCAATGCGTTAAGAAATACTTGCCTAATAAAGCATTATGATGGATTCGACGATCGAAATTATGTTCATTCAGTGCTGAGATTTTAAGTAATCTCACCGATTCAATAGCGGAACAAGCCACCACAACGATGGTTCCTGTAACCCAGCGCTCCACACCCGAAGGATCACGATAATACACTTTAGACACTTTGCCTGCACCATTTGTTTCCAGATGGGTCACTGAACAATTGGCTCGTAATTCGAAGTTAGGCAGATCTTTAATCGGCGAAAGCAACGAAACCCAAGTATTGGACTTCAGACCAAGCGGGTCACCATAACGATTCACATATCCTGTCTTGGCCGTCTCAGGATCTAAGGGAACCTTCCTCCCGCTGGGTGCGTGATCCCGAGTAATGACAGCTAGCGGGGTACGGAAACGTTCCATACCTAACAGATCCATGCCCTTAGCAGCAAACTGGCTGATCGGGTTAGGTTGTAATGGAGGCTGATAACAGTCGATCGGAAAAGGTTTCTGCTGAAATTCAGAGGTTCCATTAATACACACCAACGTCTCGGCCTTCTCATACCAGGGTCTCATCGTCTCGTAATCGATGGGCCAATCCCGAGCATTTCGCCTGATATCGTCGTTAGGATCATTCCTTAAATTTCCGCGGCCTTCATTAAAACTTCTCAACTTGAAATCCAGCTCCGAGAACCTCAACGATACTCCACCATACAACTGGGTGCCGCCTCCTACAACCTGAGCTGTATATCCTTCGATCGTTGCATAATCCCCGGGCTCACGGCTCTGATTCTCGCCTGTTTCCCGGTATATATGGGGCTCATCATTTAAGTCGGGTTCCACATGACTGGAATAATAAGATTGCCCCTTGTTCTTCACATCGTGAGTAATGATTTTCTCAGGACCTGTTGCAAACAACTCATCCCGCTTGAAATCACTTAAGCCGCTTGCTGATTCATATTGGGGGACGAATAACGGGCCCTTCTCAAGCACCAGCACTGACTTGCCTGCATTCGCCAAAGTATGGGCTATAGGGGCACCACCCGCTCCGCTCCCAATGATCACAACATCAAACTCTGTTTTGTACTTCGCCAACCCTATCTCCCCAATCATCCAAAATAATCCGAATTTATTCCGATCGGCACTTCCATCCCTCTGCACCAGTCGAACAACGACGTGCCGTTTGTATCCAAGTACGTTTCCTTAAGGAACGACCATGCTGCTGCCGCAACATTTCCCCCGTATTTGGGATGAGCAAAAGCGCCCGTGATCGTGTGGCGTCTTAGCAGCTGTAAGAAAAATCCCGGGTTTTCATATCGGGAATAATCCCAATCGGGCACATTGCCTTGAGCCATTTGATAATATAAATCAACGAACAGCTCCCTGGACATCCTACTCGGTTCTTCCCCGACTCTGCGTTGGCGCAGTAAGCGATCAATGATGGATAAGCAAATCTTGTAATCTTTCAATCGATGGCATTCTTCCTTGGCTACAAGCTTATCAATGAAATTAGGTATCCCTACTTGTTCATCCATTCGAAACACCTGAGCATAGTTGCGCTCTTTGGACTGGCGATCAAGCTGAAAATAATAATTCTCAAGGAACCGGCTGCCTTCAATCGTCCGAAAGGGCAATATATGAGACGTAAGTCGTTCTAAAATTTGCATTTCCCATGTTTGAAAGCTTATCGGAATCGTGCATAATTGTGTGAAAAATCTTGACCACTGCTTGCCATTATGGAGTGTCACGCTTTGAGGATTAATCGGGTCTAACATATATTGTCCATCCACAATAAACTTGTATCGATGCACTTCGCCTTTCGGCACTTTGACGGAGCAAGCATAGTATCGGGTGGGTTCATCTAAGAAGAGGATCTGACGCATAGCAATCGGCTGGTACAAAGCTGAGAAGGTCCCAACAACCTGAACCTCACTAACATCAAGGGCTGACTTAGCAGCGTAAACAAACGTAACCAAATTAAAGTTGTAATCTTCAGCCTCACACGTTCCTTCACTAAAACTGTCTACAATAGGGAATCTCCAGTGCTCACTAATGGATCCACGGGGATCATCGGATGCATAATTGTCATGATAGTTATGCCTTGCTTGGATATCTTCCGTTGCTAGATATTTGGTGCAATGATTAAGAACATACTGATCATAATCATCTCTTTCAATCGTTAGGGGGACGCATGAATCCGTTTGATTGTCAATAACAACGAGCATAATGGATAACCCTCCATTCTTGATAACCTGCTTATATAGAGATTAGGGCATTACCCTTTCTGGCCTCTGCCAGCAGTAATTGGGATAAAGCCATCAATTGTTCTTCCAGCAATCCACCGATGACGCCCCCATCTACAACCGTAAGAGTTGAGCTCTGAACTCGAATTTGCTGACCATTATAGAAGAAAAGGGTATAAGGAATGCTCATGTTGTTCCAGCGTGAAGCCAGCGCTTGATCTTCATCAATATCGACTTCAAAAAACTGCACATGAGGCAAACCTCCATTCATCTGTATGGAAGTAATCACTTTATCCATCAATCTGCACGGCGGACACCATATCGCACCCAGCTTCACAACGGCTAATTGATCCTTTAACCCTGAAGTCTCAGGTTGATAGATCACGTGGTCGAAATCTACCGCACTTAATTTAATTTGATGTGCGCTGTCGGCATTTGCCTTCATTTGCTGGCCATCTGGTACTTCAGTTACTGAATCCACATAAACAAGCAGTTGATCCCCCGTGCCAAATTTATCTGCTATCATGCGCATCATGATAAATCTGCAGCAGTACCATCCTTCATGTAAGGAAGCATCGTATCTGCGTAAGCTTTCCATATCAACAGCTTGCTTTATCGCGTAACATTCGGCTTGATACTCTTTCAAATCCCATAAATTAATGCGCTCAATGATATCCTCACTTCTGAAAATTGCTTTTCCGCAATGATTGCAGTGAAACGTCCCCATGATAGCCTACCTCCTTTAAAATATTTCACGTTATTCCATATTATACTATTAGTTTTACATAAAACTTTTAGAACAAAAAAATTTTACAATCGCTTCGTAATTATCAATACAGTACTCATTTCCGCCCTATCTAAATTTCTATTTTCTGCAGCAATCTCATCAACATAAGCTGTTCCTCTTCAGTGAAATGCTGATAGATGTGATCAATCAATCGTTCAGAAATGTCTCTATAGATCGGTTCAAGCGCTCTTCCCTTCTCCGTCAGTTTAATATGGTATACCCGCGAGTCCTCCCAGTCTTGTTGCTTCTCGACAAATCCCAAGCGAACGAGCTTATTCACTAATACCGTCACGGTAGATTTATCACGATCAATGAGCTCAGCAATTTGATTCATCTTTAAAGCATCCGTTCGGTATAAGCGAAATAAGATATCGCCGTGGGAAGGGGCGAGCCCTTCAATTCCTGCCTTCTTCAATTCATCCTCTATCCATTTGTTCGTATTTCGTAGCAGTTTAGACAGAACGGATATAATGTGGTCTGGTGTTTTCATGATTTCATTATAGTTTTATATAAAACTAATTGCAAGCATTTTTTTCCAATTAAGTACAATAACCCGATCAAGACTAAGCCGTCTCAATCGGGTTATGCTCCTATTTAACTATTTCATTATTTTACAAATGGCGTTCGTAAACTCTACAGGGTCGCTCACTGGCAGGCCTTCAATCAATAAAGCCTGATTGTACAGCAGATTGGTATACAGGTTTAATTTCTCTTTATCAATGTCAAATGCAGCCTTCAAAGACTGGTATACATCATGATTCACATTAATTTCAAGCACCTTGTCTGCCTTAACCCCTTGATTATTCGGCATAGCATTCAGGATCTTCTCCATTTCTATACTCATATCACCTTCGGTGGCTAAGCATACTGGATGGGTTTTCAGACGTTTAGATGCCTTTACGGATTTAACTTTTCCCTCAAGAATCGTCTGCATTTCCTCGAACAGATCCTTGTTCTCTGTTTCTTCTGCTACTTCTTTCTCGTTAGCTTCTTCTTCAATGCCTAGATCGCCGCTGGATACCGATCTGAATTCTTTCTCATTGTAACTCGAGATCATTTTAATGGCGAACTCATCAATGTCATCTGTAAAGTAAAGGATTTCGTAGCCTTTGTCCAGAACCATTTCCGTTTGTGGCAGCTTCTCGATGCGCTCGATGGATTCACCCGCCGCGTAATAAATGTACTTCTGATCTTCAGGCATTCTGGAGACATACTCGTCCAATGTGACCTGCTTCTTCTCTTTGGAGGAATAGAACATTAGCAGATCCTGCAAATCTGCTTTGTTTCGTCCATAATCGCTGTACACGCCCCACTTCAGCTGGCGCCCGAACGTATTATAGAACTTGTCGTAATTCTCTCTCTCATCCTTCAGCATGCTTTGCAGCTGTCCCTTGATCTTGTTCTTAATATTCTTAGCAATCAGCTTCAACTGACGGTCATGCTGCAGAAGCTCCCTGGAAATGTTCAGGGACAAGTCCTCCGAATCGACCATCCCTTTTACAAAACTGAAGAAGTCTGGCAACAGATCCGCGCATTTATCCATAATCAACACACCGTTGGAGTACAGCTCAAGGCCTTTCTCATACTCTTTAGTGTAATAGTCGAATGGCGTATTCTCAGGAATGAATAGAATAGCGTTGTATACTACCGCGCCATCGGCACTAATATGAACGTGCTTTAATGGCTTATCATAACCGTAACGCTTCTCAGCATAGAAATTCTCATAATCCTCAGTCGTAAGTTCGTTCTTGTTACGTCTCCATATTGGAACCATGCTGTTAATCGTCTGCTCTTCAGTGTATTCCTCGAACTCTTTCTCGTCGTCTTCTTTTGGACGATGCCCTGTCACATCCATTTTAATCGGGTATCGGATGAAATCGGAATATTTCTTGATGATCGCTTTCAGACGGTATTGCTCAAGATATTCATCGTACTTGTCATCTTCTGTGTTTTCTTTAATGGTCAGAATAATATCCGTACCTACTGTTTCCTTCTCAGCAGGTTTAATGGTATAACCATCTGCACCTTTAGATTCCCATTTGAATGCCTCGTCACTGCCTAATGCTTTACTTACCACCGTAACCACATCAGCAACCATGAACGCTGCATAGAACCCAACACCGAACTGTCCGATAATGTTGTGTCCATCCTTGGCTTCATTCTCATTCTTGAACGCTAAGGAACCGCTCTTGGCGATCACCCCTAGATTGTTCTCTAGGTCTTCCTTGGTCATCCCAATCCCTGTATCAGAGATCGTTAAGGTTCTGTTAGCTTTATCTGGTGTAATTTTAATAAAGTAGTTATCTTTATCAAACGTAATCTTATCGTCTGTTAAAGCCTTGTAGTAGATTTTGTCGATCGCGTCACTTGCATTGGAAATGAGCTCTCTTAAGAAAATTTCTCGCTGTGTGTAGATGGAGTTAATCATCATCTCCAACAAGCGCTTTGATTCTGCTTTAAATTGTTTTTTTGCCATGTGTAGCGTTACCCCTTTCAACATACATCTTCTCATTCTATTTTAGCACTCATTTAACTAGAGTGCTAACTCTTCTTTTTATATAACATAACCTTTTTTCAAGTGTCAATAGCTACAGCAAAGCCTCTGACGTTTAGGCCAGAGGCTTTGCTGTAATTTAAGTCGGATTATGTTTCATATTACATGTAACTTACGAATGCTTAGCTAACTGCTTTCCTTTCTTTTTCATGCGTCCGAGGAGCAATACACCAGCAATAATTAGTATACTTAATGCCCACTTCATCACTGGATTGGTGTGAAAAAAAGCTTGCATAAATGGCTCATCAACGATCATTTTCGAAGCCGTCCATGCTAACACTGCGGACCCGATATAGATAATGACAGGAAATCGATCGACCCATTTCAGAATCATAGTACTTCCCCAAACGACAATCGGCACGCTAATTAATAAACCTAAGACCACAAGGATAAAATCTCCATGAGCCGCACCCGCTACAGCCAGTACATTATCCATTCCCATCACGGTGTCTGCAATAATAATCGTTCTAACTGCGGCCCAGATGCTTTGCCCCGCTTTCACATCATGCCCTTTTTCTTCGACTAATAGCTTATAGGCAATCCAGACGAGCAGCAATCCGCCAACCAAGAGCAGCCCTGGAATTTTCAGCAACCACACTACAACTAAAGTGAGCAATGAACGGATCGCTATAGCGCCAAATGTTCCCCAGAAGATGACCTTCTTTTGCTGTGTCTTCGGCAAATTACGAGCAGCCAGCCCAATGACAATGGCATTATCTCCTGCTAATACTAAATCAATAACTACAATGGCCAGTAATGCTGACCAGAATTCAGGTGAGAAAAACTCCATGATTCAACCACTCCCTTGTTTAATTCAATACTTTCAAGCCTTAAATCTACTAATCTTATCCTCATTATTGTTAACCTACTGCTTTAGCTGAGCACCTGTCCCTCCCCCCAACAAACAAAATGACCTTTACCTATGCTGAGGTAAAGGTCATTGAACACATAAAAACCTTTACCAAGCGTGGTAAAGGTCTCGCAAACAACTAAGTACGTTGCCAACAAAGCCGAGGATATGATCCCGAAATGACGACTTTGCTGTAAGAGCTACTCCCCTTTAAAGGAATACTTATATTGATATATTATGCAACTTTGTGAACTTCGTCAATGTTTTTTTGGCGATGATTTTTTGGCACAACTGACAATCTTTGACTATTTCCTGGGAAATTCATCATTATTATCATCTCTGAGACCGAGGCATTATTTTCTAAAAAGATGGTATAACCCGATCATTTCTCGTCAAATCTAGTTCTATCATTTTCATTCAAACCAAAATGAGAGGGAGAGAATTATTATGAAACACATATTCATCTGGATGTGGGTAAGCTTATCGCTATGCCTGCTATTACAAGCACCTGAAAGTCATGCTCAATCGAACTTTGCAGCAAACAATGATCGTTACATAAGTTATCCAAACTATAAACCTCAGTCAAATCATAGATTACAAGCGTATCATCGAACGCATCCCTATGATACCCACGCCAGTTATTCACCACAATCTCGAAATATGACCTATTCCAACAGCCACAACCCACAAGTCAGTCAACCTAGCTATCCGAGGACACCTTTTCAACACGTGCCCCTCCTCCAACCTGAACGGGAGACCACATTAAAGCAACAAAACACAAAGAAAGAGTCGGTTGCAGAAACGGTCCAATACAAGGTACAAGCTGGCGACACCTTATATCGCATTGCCAATGCCTTCAACACCAGTGTGGAGATGCTGATGGTAGAGAATCACATCAATGATCCTTCAATGCTTCAAATCGGCGCTACACTAACCGTTCCTTCGGCAGACCAATCAATCACAACTTGGCTTGATGAAAGTAAAGAAATCAAACAAGTGCTGAGCGCAACGCTGACCGCTTATACCGCTGGATACGAATCAACAGGCAAAACCCCCTCGCATCCGGAGTATGGCATAACAGCCAGCGGCGCCAAGGTAAAGGCCAATCATACGATTGCCGTTGATCCCAAGCTAATTCCCCTTGGAACATTAGTCTACATCGAAGGGCTGGGTATTCGTAAAGCGGAAGATATCGGTTCTGCGATCAAAGGCACGAAAATTGATGTCTATATCCCCGACTTAGAGGAAGCGCGTCAATTTGGGGTGAAGAAAAATGTAAAAGTCTATGTGTTGGAAACGGACAATAAAGATAGATCGGTCCAAATTGCCTCAGCTCAATAGATTCCTAAGCTTCCATTCCATCCAGAACAGAAGCTCTCTTGCTTAATGCATTCTTCATGCATACAAGCTTCACCTTCTGTTGTTGCGCCAGGGGAGCTAGTTGAAAGAAATCATGGTCCTTTATTAACTCAATCATGGCTTGAGTTGCGGCTTGAAGAGCCCATGACTCATGCTCAAGCAAGTAATAGGTGACTTGATAGCCGTACACCTCATACTGCTTAAGCAACCGAGATTGTTCCCATGTTATTGTCATCTTGGTCACCTCTATTCATGCACTACTACATAATAGACGATCACAAACAACGTTCCCCCTACAGTTCATAGGATAAAACGGGTCATAAATTCAGGTCAATCATTCATCAATCTGGGAAAATAAGAGGAGGGAACATAACTATAAGAGAATTGACGAACAGGCAGTATCGCCGGCTCATCAATCCCCTTGGGGAAGCATTTTATAATACAGCAGCTTACCTTCTCCCGGATAATAATAATCTGGGAGACGGCACATGTACGTAAAACCGTTACGTTCGAACATGCTGCGTGCGCTGGCATATTCAGGCAGGTCACAGGTGAACGTCTCAATATAACGACCTTTCTCAGCGATACAGAATTGGAACATCGCTTGCATCAATTTCCATCCCAGCTTCTGATGTCGATAAGCTCGATGGACGCCAAAATACTCCAATCGATACCCACCGCTGCGATGTTCATTCTCAACAAAGATGATAGCAGAAACAACCTCACCTTGATCTTCCATATACCAGCAGAAGATATGCGGCTCCTGGAGACTTTGCATGGGCAGCCATCTTAACTGCTCGGTCTCTCCCGGGGTGAATCGCTGATCATCGAAACAATCATCTCCAAGTAGAAAGTCAGATACCTTTCCTGCTTCGGTCGCGCTGGATACCGGCTTAACCCCACTATCAAATTGATCCTGCAACGGGTGCGTCAACAACTCAGCCATACAAAGCCCCTCCTTCATGTCAATTACGAAATACGCAGCGCATGGTTCCACTCCGCTGCGCCGCCCTCTTGGAAGTAACGGTCACATGCGAAGAAATAATGTTTGGCCGCCAAGTCATAGCGATTCTTCTTTACAACGGAGACGAAGCACTCTCTGGCATCGTAGAAACGTCCGTTGCGGAACAGCTCGACAGCGTGTTCAAACTGAGCCTTCGTCTCATCCTTAAGCTGCTTAATATGCTCTGGATCGCCTTCATAGAGATCGAACAGTTCAATCGTGCGATCTTCCTCACCGATCTGGAAGGACCCCAGATTGCGATAATGTCCCGGCACCTTCCGTTTCATAGCTTGCATTGTTTCTTCAGTTAATAACACCGTGACACCCAGCTTCTGTGACAGTCTTTCTAAATCTAACGCTAGTTGAACGTGGTTGGAGACAACACTGCCTTCCATCCGTTGTTCCTCACCGATAATGCCAATCATGACATCACCTGTATGAACGGCAATGCCAATGTCTATCGGCTCATACGATACTTTTTGGCGATTCGAATTATACGTCTCAAGGATCGCTCTTAGCTGCACAGCAGCTTTTAGGGCTGCATGAGGACTATTAGGGAACAAGGTGAGCATCCCTGGACCTAAGTAACGACTGGTGAACCCGCCGTGCTCTCGAATGACCGGACCAAATACTTTTAGAAACGAATTAATGAATTTAAAATTTTCTTCTGTGGTCAGCTGCGCTGAGAACGTATCAAAGTTCCGCATATTACAGACCAAAATGGTCATATGCCGATTCGCTTGTTCACCAAGGTTAATTTGAGTCATGTTCGTCTTGCCGAGCACTTTCAAGAATTGCTGTGGAACAAAACGGAAATACGAATTGCTGAGCCTAGTCACCTCTTGAATGTATCTGCGTATGGAGCTTGCCATCATATTGAATCGTTCACCAAGCTCTGCGACTTCGTCTCTTGTCTTAATTTGTACCTCAACATCCCATTCTCCGCTGGCAATTAAATTCACATTCCGGCGCAGTTTACGGATCGATGATAACAAGTACACAGTCATCAGGGTTATAACCAACAGCAAGAGAACACCAATATAACCAATGTTTTTTATGACACCCCTAAGAATCTCTATGTTGCCCTGATTCATCCCGACCATGTCTTTTCCAGTTTCATAGATTCCAATGATCTTCCCGTCAGATCCGTATAATGGCCCCAGCGCATACATCCATTGTCCGCTCGCATCCTCCCACTCCCCTGAAACAATTTCACCTTGTTCAAGGACTAGCAGATTCTCATCGCTCAGCGGGAAGGGCTGATACATGGTCACACTATCATCATCATCCATAATGATATACAGCTGACCATCGACGTATTTGTACAACGTATTATATAATCCGTCTCGACCTTCACCCGATCTTGAGAATAAATCATTCAAGCGCTGCTTAATCGCCTGGTAGGGCTCGCTCATATAATCCTGAGGCGAATTAAGCTGTTCGAGGTTCGAGCCGCTCACTAGGTATTTGCCGTTTCCTGCAAGCAATTCAAGCTGTCTTAAGGTGTCCGCCCTCATTTCGTCCGAGAACGATGAATACACAGAATAGGACAACCCGACCATAGACAGCAGCACCACAGGCACAATCACAATCATCTGTTTCAAGAGCAGGAATAGCCTGCGTTTCATGACGTGAATATAAATAAACCGAATGTCGTAAAGCACCAGCGCGGCGACTATACCGATTAACACCCAATAGCCGATACCTTTCCACATGTCCTTAGCTGGATATTGAAAACCGCTGAAGAGCGATAAAATCTTCCCTTTGGGGTCTAACTGAATGATCTGATCAGAGGTAGCAACCGTAATCATGCCTTGACCCACCGTTATATCCGTAAAATCAGACCAAGCCATATCCGGGTATTGAGACGTAAGCGATTGCAATGTTAGCACGGATTGTAACGATGCATCGGGCTGCAATGCATTGATTCTTTGAATGGCTGATGCATGATAATCGATGAAATACACATTCACATGATCGCTGGTAACTATGGCAACGGGGACATTGAGTTGTTGACGATTCGGACCAGGATAGATGTGTTCGACTTGACCCTCAGAGACCGAGAACAGCATGCCGCGTTTGGTCGTGAAGAAGAACTGCCCCGCCTTGTTACCCGCTAATTCATTCAAATAGCGATCATCCGGCATCGCTACGGCGCTTACACGTTCAGGCTGAAGTAAACCCTGCTTTCCGTCCGTTGCAGGCAATCGCATCAGCGAAGCACTGCCCTGATCTTTTCTAAAGAAATATACAAACCCTTCCTCCACTGACAAAGACTGAATATTCCCAACACGCATTAAATTATCGGATAATGCATACTCCTCAGCGTATAGTAAGCTAGTAGTGGAGCCATCCGGTGATATTCTTAGAATCTGTTCTCCCGACACCCTTAACCCATAAGTATCTAAAACGGTTACAAGCGCATACAAATGACCTTGCTCATCGGCTGCAATACTGTTAAATAAGTGCTGAGCACCGGGTGCGGTGTTCACCTGGCTCGAAACCTTATATACCAATTTCCCTGAGGCATCTACCTTTTGAACCGTTCGTTTCGAATCTGAAATCGTATATAGTGATCCATTAACATCCGTAGCAACACGAGAAATATTCGTATATGCCGCATCGTTCACAAAAGGATTGATAGACCACGCATCTCTAAACACATATAGTAGGCTTGCAGCTAACACAGTGACAGCCAGCAGCACTATTAATTTCGATTTCACCATCTATCCCTCTTCTCTGTGCAATGATGGGCTTATGATCCCAAGTTGATAAGTTTCATTCCAATAGACTTCACAGTTAAACATCTCCGAGAAGAAGCTTAGCGGAACAAACATATGCGCATGCTGGACATAAGTCTCTGCATCCAATTGTACGGATTGATCATTTCTCACTGCCTGCTTGGAATGATTCGCTATGACGATCCTAGTATTGTCGCTAGTCAGCACGGCTTCCTCCTCGTCTATTTGCCATTCAACGTGATAACCCAGTGCTTCGGCCAGAGATCGAATCGGCACATAAACATCCCCGGAAGAAAGTTGAAAAGGCGGCAAGGGCAGTTGAACAGAAGCTGGCAAAAAAGCAATCGATGTATAAGGCAATGTTAAAGCACTTTGCCCGCTGGGGGAGCTATAGTTAGGATCGCCTTGATGAGTGTTCAACACGTTGGCCGCGGGTAGAAGAGAAGTTTCAATCGAATAAAGCTCGACCGCTCTGAGCCAATCATCCAATAGTGCTGTGCCTGCTTGTTGATCCAGCATTTCCAATTGCAACAATAGCTGATGTATAGATCTATAGTCATCCGCAAACCTATCTATCAAACTTTCAACAAATGCTTCTTTGATCGCTATAGCTTGTAACCGTGTTTTCAAATAATGCTCTTGAGCTTCAACTAATCCAGCGCTGTCCATGTGTCCCGACTGCACCTTCACCTTGGCCGCACTGACATCCCGCTTGGCTTGCTGTTCTTCCAGCAAAGCTTCATGCAGTCTATTCAAATCGGAATGATCTGCGATGAGCGAGTCTGTCTGCAGTTGGTTAGTTTCCGCTTCAGGTGCCTTATAACTAGAAACGGTGCGGTTCACCTGATACGCTGCGAAGGCATCTGACGCTGACTGCTGCTGCTTCTTGTACGCATTCAATTCCTTCTCTGCTTCGGAAACCCGCTGAGTTATGGATTGCACTTGCTCAATTGAAGCAAGCCCAAATTGGCTCAATACGGTTGTGTCTTCGCTTAATGCAGTTATGTAGGAGCTGAAATCGCTCATTACTTCGCTCCTTAGGACGGCATAAACATAGGTGTGTAATAACCTTGTCCCTGCTTCATCCCAACGGATGTGCTGAACTTCAGATGAAGTGTCGCTCATGAGCTGTCCGCCTGCTGTCGCTGCGTATACCTTGTTGTCGAATAAAATCATTGACTTATCGACCGATGCAACGCCTGTCCCGCAACAGGCTAGACCCATGACGAGAGGCAAAAGTCTTAGAATGTTCATGCTCCCCCTACTTTCCCGACAAATAAACCTATATTATTATAGTACTATATAACTGCTATTTTTTCTATTTATTGCCCGTTGGTATGAATCATAGTAAAATTGAATAATAGTTTGAGGACTTGGAAGGGAGACGTTTCATATGGGACAACTAGTATGTGCTGGAGCCAGTCTTCAATGCAGCTTCGGGGCTGCTCCGAGTACTTTAATGGTCTTGCCAATCAATCGTGTTACATCAGCTACACCTGCAGCTAATATTATGGATAATAAACCTATGGTTAACATTTTACCGTTTGGAATGTGCAGTTCGATGGGCAACCCTACTGTCGCCTCTGCCACTGCAGCCGCTTTGGGAGCGCTTACACCTATGCCTTGTATACCCGTTACTGCCGCTCCTTGGGCGCCCGGTTCACCTACGGTGCTAGTTGGGAATATGCCTGCATTAAACCAAACCTCCAAATGCATGTGCAACTGGGGAGGGGTTATACAGATCCTCAGTCCAGGCCAAATGACGATACAGGTGCCTTAATCAACATTCATCATCTTGGAGTCATCTTTGATCATGAACGTGCTGGAACCACCAACCTAAAGGAGTAGAGCCTCTTGATATCGAAAATCGTCACACCGTTCATAAATCCGATTAAACGAAAAATAATTATGCCGTTAAAAAGGGTCAAAAGTTGGCCCAAGCTGCTTGCCAAGT
>CAYUSG010000070.1:0-19258 GCA_964447355.1 uncultured Paenibacillaceae bacterium | reverse complement strand
GAAGGCTATTAGCTATCATTGATAGGCTTTACCCACGAAGTAGAGCGAAGAGCCTGATTTTCTTTGGGTGAAATCCTGAAGGGGGAAGGAAATTCATATAAGGTGGTTGAATAAGATTTGGATAATTTACATTTGTTTTTAGAAATTGTACCAGCATTACTAATTGTGTTGATCGCCTCTAGATGTGTCGGAAGGCTGGTAACCTATGTAGGTCAGCCGCGAGTTGTCGGTGAGATGATTGCTGGTGTGCTGTTAGGGCCTACATTATTAGGTCAAATATCGCCGGCGTTTATGAATAACATTTTCACAGACGATGTCAAGGGAGTTCTGTTCATTCTTTGCAACATTGGCCTTTCTTTTTATATGTTCCTCATTGGAGCAGAGCTAGACCTCAATCACTTCAATAAATCCTCGTTAAAAAAGGCGGGTCTAGTGGCAACCTCAGGTATTATCCCTCCATTTTTGTTCGGTATCGGTATTGCGTATTTGTTGTACGAAAGCATGTCGTTAAGCCATGTAAGCCAAGTGAATTTTGCGATTTATATGGGTGTGGCGCTTTCAATTACTGCATTTCCAATGTTAGCACGCATTCTTCAGGATGAGAATTTGATTCGAACGAATCTAGGATCTATGTCTTTAATTGCAGCCAGCATTGACGATGCTGCGGCTTGGTGTTTCCTGGCAGTCGTTACTGCGATGGCGCAAGCTGAGAGTATGATGTCTGGGTTATTTACGGCGTTATGGGGCGCTTTGTTTGCGATTGTGGTGATCAAGGTAGTTAAACCGATGATGAAGAAGTGGGGCGACAACATACAGGAAAGAGGGTCTCTATCCCAAGGAGAGTTCGGAGTTATCGTTATTTTATTATTAGCTGCAGCATGGTTTACTGATTTTATTGGAATTTATTCCGTGTTCGGTGGTTTTATTCTTGGTCTTGCTGTTCCGAGAACACCCGTATTTCAAAGAGAGCTGCATGGCAAATTAACCGATATTGTTGTCGTCTTTCTACTTCCCATCTTCTTTACTTACTCCGGGTTGAACGCAGATTTGTCAGGTATTTTTCAGATGCACCTGTTATGGCCATCTCTAATTATTCTAGTCGGTGCGATTGCTGGTAAATACTTTGGTTGTGCATTTGCAATGCGGAGAATGGGCTTCTCCTGGGGGGAATCTTCCGCCATCGGCGGTTTAATGAATGCCCGGGGACTGATGGAGTTAATTGTTGTGAATATTGGATTAACTTACGGCATTATTTCGCAAGATTTATATTCTGCCCTCATCCTGATGGCCGTAATTACAACCGCGCTTTCGATGCCCATATATAACCTGTCCATGGGTAAGAAATTTGGTAAAGGTATTGGTGTGTACGCCATGCTCAAGCCTAATCATCTTAAAAAGGTGGAGAATACCGTTGAAATCCCCTCGTCCCGAGGCAATAGCAATCAAAGCATGAACGTTGAAGATAAGTCTAAAGCTAGTTCATAGAATAAGTAAATCGGCGTCTAACCAAGTTAATAATGAAAGGGGTATGTGAAATGGTCGAGAGTTTAACCTTGCTTGGCATAGGTGCTGCCTTGGTCTTCACCGCAATAAATGTGTATTTACTAGTTCAAATCTTCAGAAAACAAAGAACTTTCGTCGGCTTTACGAAGGCAAGCTGGGGATGGGTTATCTTTATGCTGTATTTCCTGTCTCTATACACCATTTGTTTCTATTATTTGCCTATTACCATCTTGGAGGCAGCCTCATCGGGAATCACCCTCGATGCTTCCTTCTCCAGTATATATAATGCTTTACTCGCGTGGTATATCAGTGGATTGTTATTAATTTCGATTTTTGTGATTCAGTTTACCTTTACCAAACAAAATGATCGGTCATTTTTCGCGATTTCGGTACTTGGGATATTCAGTGGATTTTCTGAATCCATTGTCATTATGATCATTCATCAAGCGACTGGGAGCATGGATCATATTTTAAACTGGCTGCCTTATTTCGTGTTTGCCATTACACTATCAGTCACTAGTATTAAGATTACGCAAAGTAAACTGATAAAGATGACTTACGATATTGTATATGAGAAGAGAGTGGATTTTATAGAGAAAATCCTTCGCGCTCAATATCATAACTTTGAGAATATCGAACAAGGAAACATTGAAGCTTGTTTGAATAATGATACTGAGAAAATCAGCATGTTTGCTCAAGCTTTCGTAACCATTCTAACTAGTAGTATGACCATCATTGGTTCCTTCGTATATATCGGCATCATTAATCCGCTGGCCTTATTGCTGTCAGTTATCGTGATTATAATTGCGGCTACTTTATTCTTCGTAACCTCCATGAAAGTATCGAAATTCTGGGAGCGAAATCGTGATATTCAGAATCATTTCTTTAAGTTTATTCAACATTTAATCGGAGGATTTAAAGAATTAAGACTGAATAAAGTCAAGAATAAAGCGTTTAAGCAAGATATGATACAAACCACGCAAGATTATATTACGACTCGCATGATTGGTGAGAAGAAATTTGTCAATGTTAATGTCATGGGTGAGATCCTGATCTATCTTGTGCTCGGTATGGCGCTCTTTATTTTTCCGCTTGTGGTAGATGGCTTGACCGGGCAAAACTTAACTGCATTAGTGCTGGTGTTTATTTTTATTTCGGGTCATATCACGATGCTGCTAGGACATATTCCGCAATTAACCGACATCAAGATAAGCTGGGATCGCATTAACAAAACGTTATTAGAGTTGGATGCGTTACAAGATACAGACGAAGAAAGTTCATCAAACTCTAGTGAACTGCGTCCAGATTCTATTACCCTGCAATTAAATAATGTAACCTATCAGTATAAACAAGAATCCAATCATCCATTTAAAGTGGGCCCTATCGATTTTGAATTTAAATCGGGAGAAATCACCTTTATCACAGGCGGTAACGGAAGTGGAAAATCTACGTTGGCCAAGCTAATAACGGGTTTATATATTCCAGACGAAGGTGAAATTATTTTGAATGGTAAGCTCATATCCCACGATCATCTTGGAAACTATTTTTCTACGGTTTTCAGTGATTTTCATTTGTTCGATAAATTGTATGGCCTCGATCACGACAAGCTGCAGAATCAGCTTGAAACCTATTTGAATATACTGCAGCTTAAAGGGAAGGTCAGTATTGAAGATGGGGCTTTTAGTACAACTCAACTTTCTACAGGTCAAAGGAAAAGACTAGCTTTATTAGTTAATTATTTGGAGGATTCACCAATTTTTCTATTTGATGAGTGGGCCGCCGATCAAGATCCCCAATTCAGACAGTTTTTCTATCAGACGTTGCTGCCTGATTTGAAGGCAAGAGGCAAATGTGTCATTGCAATTACCCATGACGATCATTATTTTGCTGCAGCAGATCATAGAATACATATGGAAATGGGTCAGATGACAATTAAAACACATGATTCAACAGAGCAACAATCTTTTTATTCTTCAAGTGAGAAAGCCAATTAATGTTAGGAGCGATAAGATTTGAACCTTGTACAGGAATTTCAAGCTATTCAGCATTTGGACAATGGAAAAGGGATAGCCTTTATTCTTAGCAGCAAAGAAGAGAAATTCATCTCTTATCAAACCTTGTATCAACGTGCTTTAGGTATGCTGCATCTATTTCAGAATAAAGGATTGAAGCCCGGTCACGAGCTGTTAATACAAATCGAAGATCATGAAACGGTTCTGTATGTGTTCTGGGCATGTATATTAGGCGGAATCATTCCTGTTCCTGTCACCATGAGTACGAATGAGGAGCAAAGAATGAAGGTTTGTCATGTGTGGAAACAACTGAACCACCCGTCGATTATTATGGAGCAATCCGATTTCCAGCGTTTTGTGTCCTTTATGGAACATAAGAAGGAGTTTACATCGATTGTTGATGATATGAAGAAAAAGTTTCTGCATATCACCGATATTGACGATGAACAGCTCGATAAATTGGAGCAAGGCAATATTCATCAACCCGCTCCATCGGACTTAGCTTTCATTCAATTCTCATCTGGCTCCACTGGCGACCCTAAGGGAGTTATGTTAACGCATGAGAATTTAATAACAAACTGCCGTGCCATTATAAAAGGCATTAATATTTGCGACGAAGATACAGCGTTAAGCTGGATGCCGCTTACCCATGATATGGGACTGATCGGATTCCACCTTACGCCGTTGTTAAGTCAAGCGGATCAGATCTTAATGCCGCCCTCTTTGTTTATTCGCAGGCCAATGCTATGGTGCCAGAAAATCAGCGAGCATCGGGCCACGATCACCTCGTCACCCAACTTTGGTTATCAACACTTCTTAACTTATTTCAAATCTGACCAAGCCTTGGACTGGGATTTAACATCACTTCGTTTGATTATGAATGGAGCAGAGCCTATATCGGCAGCACTATGCGATACATTTCTGGACAAACTCTCGGGTTATGGATTGAGAAGAAGTGCAATGTATACCGTATACGGTATGGCAGAAGCGAGTTTAGCAGTTACTTTTCCTCCATTAGGAGAGGAATTTAAAGTGGTTCACGTGAACCGAAATCAATTAGGAAGTGGCACACCTCTTGAGGAAATCAATCAAGCAGATACCGATGCGGTTACATTTGTAGATGTAGGATATCCCGTAGATGACTGTCTTGTTCGCATTTGTAATGAAGACAATGCGGTGGTGAATGATTTTGTTGTCGGTTCCATTCAAATTAAAGGTCAAAATGTCACTCGGGGATACTATAATCAAACCCGTTCGGAAAGCGCTTACTTCACTGAAGATGGCTGGCTAATTACAGGTGATCTCGGATTTACGAGAGAGGGCCGGCTCGTCGTAACAGGCAGGGCAAAAGATATTATTTTTATCAATGGACAAAACTATTACGCTCATGATCTAGAGAGAGTGGCGGGGGAAGTAGAGAATATTGGATCAGCTAATGTTGCGGCTTGCGGTGTTGTAACTTCAGAGCATTATAGTGATCAAGTCGTCCTTTTCGTAGTGTATCGACGAGACATCGAATCTTTTATGGCATTACGAAAACAGATGAAACAACATGTGTTTCTTCATACAGGTCTTGAAGTTCATGAGGTTATTCCTGTACGGAATATTCCCAAAACAACAAGCGGTAAGCTTCAGAGATATAAACTTAGAGATAATTATGCCCGAGGCGAATTTAATGAAGTAATTGAGGAAATGCGCCAATGGGAGCATACATTGGAACATGCGAAAAATGGAGGCAAGGTACCGCCAGAAAACGAGCTCGAAACGCAGTTGTTAGCGCTGTGCCAAGAGGTGCTGGGCATACAAGAATTGGGTATGGAAGACCGCTTTATAGAACTAGGCGGCAATTCTTTGAAAATCATGCTGCTACTTTCAAGGATCAACGAGACTTTTCATGTAGAGCTTTCGATCAGTGACTTTTTTGGAGATTTAAGCTTGAAAGACCTTGCCAGCAAGATTGACGAAGCCGAATCCAAGTGGATTCATGGGATTGAACCTGCTTCTGAACAAGCGCATTATGTGCTTTCCTCAGCCCAGAAAAGGATGTATGTATTAGCTAAACTGGAAGAGGATAATACGACCTACAATATTCCGGTTTGTATCCATATAACCGGTTCATTTGATCGGTCTCAAATATCGAGTTTATTTCATAGACTGGCACAACGTCACGAAAGCCTAAGGACATCTTTTGCATGGGTGCAGGGCGAGCCGGTGCAGAAAATTCATGAATCCATTGAAATGAACATTGAACAGTTAAACCCAGCCTTTACTGAACAAGACTTGCTATCAGCGCAGGAGTCTTTCGTACGCCCATTTGATTTGGAGACTGCACCGCTTTTCAGAGCAGGGGTTATGCAAATAAATGATTCTGAGCATCTGCTGCTGTTGGACATGCACCATATCATATCTGACGGGATATCGATTGTTGTCTTAATGCAAGACTTCTTCGCTTTATATCAAGATCACGATCTTCCTGAAATGAAGCTGCAATACAAAGATTTTGCAGTATGGCAGCAGCAGTGGTTGAAGTCCGAGAAGGCACAGCGTCAAAGAGCGTATTGGTTGGATACTTTTGCAGGCGAACTGCCTGTATTAGACTTGCCTACGGATTACCCGAGACCACCTGTACAAAGCTATGAGGGCAACAGCCTCACTTATATGCTTAACCTAGAGCTGACGAATAAGCTGCAGCAACTTGCTGTGAATACAGGATCTACGTTATACATGGTCTTATTATCTGCTTATAACGTGCTTTTGTCCAAATACACGGGGCAAGAGGATATTATCGTGGGAACCCCAATAGCAGGCAGACCGTTTGCAGACCTGGAGCAAGTGTCTGGTATGTTCGTTAACACCTTAGCTATGCGTAATTATCCTACGGCGAACAAACCTTTCAAGGTTTTCCTTGAGGAAGTAAAACAGAGGGCACTTAAGGCGTATGACCATCAGGATTACCCTTTTGACGATTTAGTAGAACAGCTCGCATTGAAACGGGATACAAGTCGAAACCCATTGTTCGATACCTTGTTTGTCCTGCAAAATATGGAAACAAACAGCATTGGAACAGAACATCTGAATATAAATTGGAACTCCATCAACCATCACGTCAGTATGTTTGATTTGTCATTGGACGCAGTAGAAACAGCAGAAGGCATTAGATTGACGTTAGAGTACAGCACGACATTGTTCGCACAAGCAAGAATGGAACGATTCCTCGGCCATTTCAGCCAGGTGCTGGAAGAAATTGCTTCAAACCCTGAACAGCTGCTTGCAGAAATCCAAATGCTAAGTGAACAAGAGAAGGGGCAAATTCTATACACGTTTAATGATACTGCTGCGAAACCTCTAGATAACACTGTGTTCCATGAACGCTTCGAAGCCCAAGTTAAACACACGACGGATCGTATTGCAGTCGTATGTGAAGACCGCGAGTTGACGTATCAAGAATTGAACGAACGGGCGAACCAACTGGCGCGTGTTTTGAGTGATAGAGGGATCGGAACCGATCAGTTGGCAGCAATCTTCATGGAGCGGTCCGAGCACATGCTGATTAGTATCTTAGCGATATGGAAGGCTGGAGGTGCTTATGTCCCTGTGGATCCAGAGTATCCGATGTCCCGAACTCATGAGATGCTTAGTGATTCTGGCGCCAAGGTTATCCTAACAGAGAAAAAACACGTGACGCCAGAATTAGCGGAGGCCTTTGCTGACAGGCTAATCGTATTGGATGCGGACAAGGCACAAGCCGAGATTAACGGACAAGCGAAGGATAACCTAGTGAATCAGCCGTTCCGTATGGATCAGCTTGCCTATGTGATCTTTACATCGGGCTCTACAGGCAAGCCTAAAGGAGTAATGATTGAGCAGGCTGGTATGCTGAATCATATGGACGCGATGATCGAATCGTTTCAATTGGATGAACGCAGTGTGATTGCCCAGAATGCCCCGCATTGCTTTGATATATCGGTATGGCAATTTATGACGGCACTGCTGGTTGGCGGGACCACTGTCATTTACAAGAAGGAACTGATCCTTAATCCTACACAGTTCTTGGCACAGGTTGACAAGGATCATGTTACCGTCTTGGAAATGGTCGTTTCTTATTTGTCCATCGTATTAGAGACAGACAAACCATCACTTGAGCATTTGCAGTACTTGCTTGTTACAGGCGAATCCATTCAACCTTCGTTGGTTACGAAGTGGTTCGAATACTTCCCGCACATTAAGTTAGTCAATGCCTATGGTCCGGCTGAAGCAGCAGACGACATCACGTTATTTACAATGGACGCGTCGGAACAGATGGATCTAGTGCCCATCGGCAAACCGATCCGCAATCTAAAAGTATATGTGCTGGATCAACACATGAATCTGCTGCCTGTAGGTGTGAAGGGTGAACTGTGCGTCGCTGGCGTCGGTGTAGGCAGGGGATATTGGAATAATCCAGCATTAACAGAACAAGTGTTTATGCTAGATCCATTTCGTTCTGAACCTGTACGTTTGTACAAAACAGGGGATTTAGCACAATGGAGAGCGGATGGGCAATTGGACTTCTTCGGTCGAATCGATAACCAGGTGAAAATTCGAGGACACCGTATTGAGCTCGGGGAGGTTGATGCGGCGCTGTCCGCTCATCCCCACATTTCTGAAGCTGTTGTCATTGATTTGATAGACGATAAGGGAATGAAGTACCTGAGCGCTTATTATGTAACTAATGAGCCTGTGACAGCAGAAGAATTGCGCCGATTCGCAGGTGAAGTTTTACCCTCTTACATGATTCCGTCTTATTTTACACCTTTATTAGAGATGCCCTTAACGCCAAATGGCAAAATCGATCGTAAAGCACTGCCTCAGCCCGAGGTCACGCATCAAATACAAGATAAGTACGCGGCACCAAGAAATGAAACCGAGGCGCAGCTGGCAAGCATATGGCAAGACGTTCTCAACGTTAAAAACGTCGGCATTTACGATCATTTCTTTGAGCTTGGGGGCGACTCCATCAAAGGTATTCAAGTTACAGCAAAATTGAATCAACTTGGCCGCAAGCTTGAAATGAGAGACTTGTTCCGATACCCGCGTATTGCTGAATTAAGTCAGCATGTTCAATCATCAAATCGAATCATTGACCAAGCACCTGTTCAAGGTGAAGCGGTATTATCCCCGGTACAGAGCTGGTTCTTTGAACAGCAATTCACCGAGCAACACCACTGGAATCAAGCCGTCATGTTGTACCGCGAACAAGGGTTTGACGAAGTCACTCTGAACAAAGTGCTGCATGTCGTCGTGAGTCATCATGATGCCCTGCGGATGGTGTTCAAGCGCTCGGTCAACGGTTATTCGCCATGGAATCGGGGCTTGAATGAGGGTGAAGCGTTCAGTTTGGATCTGGTTCATGTTGATGAAGCGGCTTCCGATGGGGAAGAAGTTGCTGAATATATCGATTGGCAGGCCAATCAATTGCAAGGCTCGTTCGACTTAGAACATGGACCGTTAATCAAACTATGCATTTTCCGTACCAGGGAAGGTGACCATCTGTTCATTGCCATACATCACTTGGTGATCGATGGTGTATCCTGGCGTATTCTGTTTGAAGATCTCGCATCCGCCTATGAGCAAGCGCTGCAAGGTAAAGCGATTGAACTCCCGCCCAAAACTGACTCGTTCCTTACGTGGTCCAAGCATTTAAAGACGTATGCTCAGAGCGAGGAAATGAAGCAAGAGGTGGCTTATTGGCAGGCGATAAGTGATATAAAACTACAGAAATTGCCTAAAGATTATACGCCATCAAACCAGCCTCTGCTGAAAGATAACAGCCAGGTTAAGATTGAGTTTACAGAAGAAACTACAGAAGCTTTATTGAAGGAAGCTGGCCAAGCTTATCATACTGAAGTCAATGATTTAATGCTGACGGCACTAGGGCTTGCGATGGCCGAATGGGCAGGCATAGATACAATTGCTGTGAATTTGGAGGGGCACGGAAGAGAGGACATTTTCGATCAGATGAATGTAAGCAGAACTGTCGGATGGTTCACCTCTGAGTACCCAGTCGTTCTGGATATGAGCGAGAAGTCTTTATCCAAGCACATCAAAAGTGTAAAAGAACATTTGCATCGAGTACCAAACCATGGCATCGGCTTTGGGATTATAAAATATCTAATGGATGATGCTCGCTCTGATACCCACTTTGTGAAACCCGAAATAAGCTTTAACTATCTGGGGCAATTCGATGCCGATATTCCCGCCCATGTCATGGAGCTGTCTCCTTATTCAGCGGGGGAATCCTTCAGTCCACAAAGTGAAAATAGCTATGCACTGGATATTAATGGCCTAATTACGAATCACAAGCTTCAATTCAGCTTTACTTACAGCAAACAAGAATACAAGCCTGAAACGATCGAACGATTAGGGGAGACATTTAAACATTACGTTCAAGCGATCATTTCCCACTGTGTGAACAAAGAAGCAATTGAGTTTACGCCTAGTGATATGGTCTACAGTGATTTAAGTATAGAAGCACTGGACGCGCTGCAAGCGCAGGTTCAACCTATCGGCTCGCTCGTAAATGTATATCCTTTAACTCCGATGCAGAAGGGTATGTTATTTCACGGTTTAGCCGAACCGAATTCGTCCGCTTACATCGAGCAGCTGTCGCTTGAGATTGAAGGTTCATTCGAAGTGGGCTTATTCGAGAAGAGCCTCAATCTTCTGATCGGAAGTCATGAGGTGTTCAGAACAATATTTACATTAACAACAGCTGAAGACCCTCTGCAAGTGGTGCTTGAAGAACGAAACGTTGCAGTGGAATTAACGGACATCCGTCATTTAGAATCAGCTGACCAGCAGCATTATATTGACCATTTTATAGAAGAAGATCGAAGCATAGTCTTTGACTTTGAACAAGGACCTCTCATGCGGATTAATGTGATCCAGAAAGCATCGGATGCTTATCTAGTGGTGCTAAGCTACCACCATATTGTGATGGATGGCTGGTGCTTGCCGATTTTTATCAGAGAGCTATTCAGCACTTATGAAGGGCTTAGAGAGCATTCGAGTTTTGCACCGTCTGAAAGGACACCTTACCGCGAGTATATCAGCTGGCTGCAGGATCGAAATGAGGAGGACGCAGCCGTTTATTGGCGGGAATATCTGGAGGATTATGAGCACCATGTAGAATTGACTAGATCCAGTGTCGGATCAGATCAGCCGTATGATCTTAGGAAATCATTTCTACACATCGGCGAGGCACGAACTCAGAAGCTCATCCAGATCACCCAGCAGCATCAAGTTACCTTGAATACGCTGCTTCAAACGGTTTGGGGGCTGCTGCTGCAAAAGTATACAGGCTCCAATGACGTTGTCTTCGGGAGTGTTGTATCTGGGAGAACCTCAGACGTACCTGGCATTGAAGAGATGATCGGCTTGTTTATTAACACCATTCCAATTCGCATCACCTGTAACAGTAACGAGACGTTTATAAACCTAGTTCAACGCAACCAGGAACGTGCTTTGGAATCGGCTGTTTATGATCATTTTCCGCTTTATGAAATTCAAGCTCAATCGATACTCAAGCAGGATCTTATCAACCATATCATGGTGTTTGAATATGAGCCTTTGGACGAAGAAGCCCAGAGCATAACTAGTGACTATGCATTGCCGTTTGCTGTGAGCAGCATCGATTTTCATGAACGAACGCATTATGATTTTAACGTGAATGTTGTTCCCGGGAACGCTATTGACATCAGATTCGAATATAACGCCGCAGTGTATGATCCCGAGATGATTGCCCATTTAATAGGGCATGTTGATCAGATCCTTAATCAAATTCTCGATCATCCGGCTATTAGCATAGGCAATATTGAACTGCTGTCAGCGCAAGAAAAACAGCGGTTATTAATGGAATTTAATGATACGACGTCGCAAGATACGATAAATGATACCTTCCATCAACGGTTTGAAGCGCAAGTGGAACGCACACCAGACCAGCTTGCGGTAGTGTATGAAGACATTAGTTTGACGTATAAAGCATTAAATGATAAGGCCAATGCACTTGCACGGCTATTGCAATCTAGAGGTGTAACATCTGGCACATTAGTCGGTATTTTAGCCGACCGCTCGGTAGAACTAGTCATTGGTTTAATGGGTGTTCTTAAAGCGGGTGGAGCTTATGTGCCAATTGATCCCAATTATCCAGCGGAGCGAATTCGTTATATGCTTGATGACAGTCAAGCTTCAGTGGTATTGACCGATCGAACTGGATTCAACCTGCTCGGGAATGATCTAGGAGAAGTGATATGTTTTGATGATACAGCTATGGATCAAGAGGATACATCCAATTTAGATCGGAGTTCATCCAGTGAAGATTTAGCCTATGTAATCTATACTTCCGGTACGACAGGAAACGCTAAGGGCGTTATGATTGAACATCGGCAATTCATCAGCACCGCCTTGGCCTATCGAAAGGCTTATAGACTGCAAGGCGATTTCCCGCTTCGTGCGGCGCAACTAGCTAGTTTTTCCTTTGATGTGTTCGCCGGAGATGTTGCTAGAACGTTATTAAATGGAGGCACTTTATATATTTGCCCTCAGGACATACGCGTTGATCCAGAAGGATTTGCAGCCTTTATTCAGACCTATCAAATTACTTTCTTCGAATCGACACCGGCGTTTATCATGCCATTAATGGATATCATTTACGACAAAGGTATCGACGTATCTTCTTTACAATTAATTATTACCAGCTCTGACCGCTGCAGTGTTCATGATTACAGCCGATTACAGGAACGATTCGGACAGGACATTCGCATTATTAACAGCTATGGTGTCACAGAGGCGGCTATCGATTCCAGTTATTACGACGAGCCCTTATCAAAGCTCCCGCTTACTGGAAATGTGCCGATTGGTAAACCTATACAGCATCATCGGTTTTATATTCTTGATAAGCAAGGCCAACTTGCTCCCATTGGGATTATTGGTGAGTTATGCATCGGCGGCCTAGGCGTAGCGCGTGGATACTTGAATCGCCCCGAGTTAACGGCAGAGAAGTTTGCACCAGACCCTTTTGATCCTAACGGACGGATTTACAAGACCGGAGATTTAGCAAGGTGGCTGCCGGATGGCAATGTGGAATTCCTCGGCAGGATAGATGACCAGGTCAAGATCCGCGGATACCGTATTGAATTAGAGGAAATTGAAAGCAAGCTGTTAGAAATCGACGGGGTTGAGGATGCCGTGGTGATCGCTAGGGAGGATGATCGCGGTCAACAGGTTCTATGTGCTTTCTATGTTGCTCATACAGCTGTCACAAACAGTGGTTTAAGAGGCGCATTAGCTCAAAACTTGCCTGACTATATGATACCGTCCTACTTTATGCCATTGGATGAAATGCCGCTTACTCCGAATGGAAAAATAGATCGTAAAGCTCTCCATGCAATTGAAGGGTACTTGACATTGAGCTCGTCCTACGAAGCCCCCCGGACACTGCTAGAGTCTAAGCTTGCAGCAATTTGGGGTGATGTGCTTGGACATGATCAAGTCGGTATACAAGATAACTTCTTTGAACTCGGCGGTCATTCACTTCGCGCTGCGACCTTGATTCGCAGTATTCGCAAAGCACTGCTCATTGATTTACCATTGCGAGAGGTATTTAAAGCGCCAACCATCAAACAGATGGCAAATATTATAGCAAGCATGGAGCAAATCGGATACGAACCTATACCCCAAGCAGAGGTACAATCGGTTTACCCTGTGTCCTTTGCCCAAAAACGGTTATATATTTTACAGCAGATTGATCCAAGCTTAATGAGCTACAATATGCCGAAAGTCTTTAGTGTTAAAGGGTCTCTAGATAGAGAAAGACTTGAAGCCGCATTCTTGCAGCTTATTGACCGTCATGAGACTTTGCGCACGGGCTTTGAAATGGTACAGGGTCAACCTATGCAGCGCATTCACGAACAGGTTGAGTTTTCTGTTGAGTATATGGAAGCAGACAGCGGTGAAGTTGCCGAGCTCATTCACAGTTTTGTGAAAGTGTTCGAATTAGATAAGCCGCCTCTCTTAAGAGTGGGTTTATTGACACTGACATCAGACGAACAACTTTTATTATTTGATATGCATCATATTATTTCGGACGGTGTATCCATCGCCAATCTGCAGGCTGAATTCGCTAGACTCTATGCGGGAGATGCGCTGGATCCGCTGTCTATTCAGTACAAGGACTATACCGTGTGGCAGCAGCGCGAACAGGCAAGTGAGCGAATAAAATTACAGGAAGCCTATTGGCTGGCCGCATTTAGTGGAGAATTGCCTGTATTAGATTTGCCAACTGATTATGCAAGACCGCCTGTTTTAGACTATAAAGGGGATAGTCTATCGTTCGAATTAAGCCAGAAACAGACGGAAGGGCTGAAACGGCTGGCTCATCAGCACGACGCTACTTTATTTATGGTATTGCTCGCTGCTTATTCAACACTTATGTACAAATATAGCGGTCAAGATGACGTAATTGTAGGTACTCCAACCGCAGGTCGAACACATCCGGATGTAGATCCCCTTATCGGCATGTTTATTAATACGTTGGCCATTCGCTCTCATCCAGCCGGGGATAAATCTTTTGAAACATTCTTGGAAGAAGTCAAAGAGCAAACGTTAAACGCTTTTGCTAATCAAGAGTATCCGTTTGATCTTATGGTGGAGCAGTTGGCGGTAAATCGGGACCTCAGCCGGAATCCGCTCTTTGATACGATGTTTGTGCTCCAAAACACAGAACGATCGGAATGGGGCATTGAGGGACTCACCTTAACTCCGCTCGATACAGAACAAAGAACGGCGAAGTTCGATGTCACATTAACCGCAACGGAAGAAGCGGATGTAATCGTTTGCGAATTAGAGTATGCAACAGCGCTCTTTGACCGTACAACTATACAGCGTATGGTCCAGCACTTCGTCAATCTGATTGATAACATGATCGACCAGCCTCATGTGCAGCTTGGGGCTGTAGAAGTGCTTACAGAGGATGAAATCCAGCAGCTAGAGTCGTATAACACAACTGACGCGGATGTACCGCATGACCAGACGATTCAACAGCTGTTTGAAGCGCAAGTTGAACGTACGCCGCATCAAGTAGCTGTTGTTATGGAAGAAGACCAGCTTACTTATCAAGAATTGAACACTCGTTCAAATCAACTTGCGCGCACGCTTCGAAACCAAGGGGTAAAAGCGGATCAACCTGTTGGTATCATGGCAGAGCGTTCACTCGATATGATCATCGGGCTGTTTGCGATCTTAAAAGCGGGGGGCGCTTATGTCCCCATTGATCCAACACTTCCGCAGGAACGAATCCAGTTTATGCTTGAAGACGCATCTATTGAGGTGCTGTTAGTACAAGATCGTGATAAGCAGCCAATCTCTTTTGCTGGAACATGTATAAGTTTGGTTGAAGCATCAAGCTATGATGAAGACGGTTCGAATGTACTACAGGTTAATCACTCCAACGATCTAGCCTATGTGATTTATACTTCAGGGACGACGGGGAAACCCAAAGGCGTGATGATTGAGCACCGCGCTATCGTGAATCGTATCCTTTGGATGCAGGCGAAATATGCTTTAAATGATACGGATGTCATTTTGCAAAAAACGGCATTCACCTTTGATGTGTCGGTTTGGGAGCTATTCTGGTGGTCTATGGCAGGGGCCAAGCTTTGCTTACTGTCGGTTGGAGGAGAAAAGCTGCCTGAAACGATCATCTCTACGATAGAGAAACAACAGGTGACTACCCTGCATTTCGTTCCGTCCATGCTTCAAGCCTTCTTGGAATATACTGAACAACTAAACGATGAGCGCATTAAAGCACAGTTGTTCACGTTAAGGAGAGTATTTACCAGCGGTGAAGCATTAACGCCGCATCAGGTTAATCTGTTTCATAACAGCATATCGCGAATCCAACAGGCCGCGCTCATTAATTTATATGGACCAACGGAAGCAACCGTTGATGTCTCTTATTATGATTGCGATCCGAATGAGACCTATGGAACGGTTCCGATTGGCAAGCCGATATATAATACACAGATTTACATTCTGAATGATAACCTTCAGATGCAGCCGCTAGGGGTAGCAGGGGAGCTTTGCATCTCAGGCGTTGGGTTAGCGCGAGGCTATTTAAACCGCCCTGAGTTGACTGCCGAGAAGTTTGTAAAGCATCCTTATCGCGAAGGAGAACGATTATACCGAACTGGCGATTTGGCCAGATGGTTGCCTAACGGACAAATTGAATACCTGGGACGACTGGATGATCAAGTCAAAATTCGCGGGTATCGCATTGAATTAGGCGAGGTTTCTAATGCATTAATGAACATAGAAGGTATTCTGGAGGCTGTTGCAGTTGCTCGGGTAGATAAGAGCGGGCATACGGTATTGTGTGCCTATGTTACAGCTGATGTTGAGCTGCACGCGAACGAGCTTAGAAGTGCTTTGGCACAATTTTTGCCGGGATATATGATTCCTTCTTACTTTGTGCAACTAGAACGGATGCCACTATCTGCAAACGGCAAGATAAACCGCAAAGCGCTTCCAGCACCGGAAGATGCCAGCCTGATCGAAGCGTCCGATGTGACGCCGCTCAACGAACGTGAAGCATTGCTTGCGCACCTATGGAGAGATGTTCTGAAGCTTGAAAGCATCGGCATGAAGGATCCATTCTTCCAGGTTGGCGGAGATTCAATCAAGGTGCTTCAATTGGTTTATCGTATAAACCAAGCGTTTGATGTTCAATTGGATGTCAGAGATATATACCAATATCAATCGATTCGCGATTTGGCACATGCTATGGAACAGCGTAAAGCTGTAAAAGCAAAGAACATATTAGATGCAGGGTTAAAACAGTTAGAGCAATTTAAGCAGGATGCCTTACAACAGGCAGGCGCCAATCTGCCCGCTGGTGTGGAGGATATATATCCGTTAAGCAAGATTCAGCAAAGCATGGTGTTTTATTCGCAATGGCTGCCTGATGAGCCGATCTATCATGATATATTTGTGGAAAAGTTAAGCGTACCAGGATTTAACTTATCCCAATTTACTAACGTGATTAAGCACATCATCGATAAGCATGCGATATTACGGACCGCGATCCATACCAATGTAGCAGATCAGCCAGTCCAAATTGTATACAACGAAATAACACCGCCCGTTAGCTATACAGATATCAGGGATGTATCGGAAGATGAGCAGCTTCAGCATGTTCAGCATGCGATTAAACAAGACTTAGATGAAGCGTATTCATTCGATCACAACATCTTATGGAGATTAAAAATGTATCACCTGGACGCGGACGAACTGTTCTGTTTGTTATCGTTCCATCACGCTATTTTGGACGGCAGAAGTGTAGCCGTATTATTCAACGAGCTGTTCGAGGTGTATGCAGAAACGGTGCAAGGTCGCGAGCTGAATATTACACCGCTGCGCAGCACTTACAAATCGTATGTTGCGTACCAACAGCAGTTGGAGCTAGATGCTTCATCAGAAGCCGCAAGCTACTGGCGGGCATTACTTCAAGGCTATACGCGTAATAAACTGCCATTTAATTATGCAGGAAAACGAATTAATCAGCTTCAACACCAAGCAACGTTGCAGCAACGAATAGACGATGTTTGGGTGACCAAGCTGGAACACCTTGCTACACAGGAAGGTTACAGTATTAAAGAGGTTTGTTTTGCAGCCTATCTCTATGTACTTAATGTGGCTTCAACCGAACACGACATTATAACAGGGCTCGTATCGCATGATCGTCCGCCATTAGCAGATGGCGATCAATTACTCGGTTGTTTCTTAAATACGGTACCTGTTCGTATCGAGTTAGATGCTCAATTCACCAAGCGTTCGCTGTTGCAGCGCATCAAGAAACAATGGCATGCGATGAAGCCAAATGAAATGTTTTTACTGGATATCGCTAATGCCATTGGAGAATCCAACTCGGATCGAATGAATCCGATCTTTGATACATTGTTTAATTACACAGACTTTAGAGAGCAGTACGGCGAAGGGGAAGCCAAATTAAAAGATTCGTCTAAGTTGGATCCGTTCTCGTCACTCCAAGGCTCTGAAATGACCAACACCCTTTTTGATTTTGAAGTCGCTAAGCTGGCAGAGGGCTGCTTGAATATCCAAATTAAATATGCTGCGGGTTACTTTGAATTAAGGGATGCTGAATTGTCCTATCGTTTGTTTGTGAATGTGCTGAAGCAGTTCGCAGAGTCGTGGGATCAGCCCGTTGATAAATCAAGCTTGATCACTGAAGAAGAGAAGCGATTTATGTTCAGCGACTTTAACCAAACCAAAGCGGCCTATCCACAGCATCTGCTGCTGCATCAATTATTTGAAGAACAAGTGCCACAGCACATGGATCAACCGGCTGTACGCTTCCGAGGGGAAACATTGTCGTACGGGGCTTTAAATCAAACGGCTAACCAATTAGCAAGAGTGCTGATGGATCGTGGAGTCCAAAGCGGGGATACCGTAGGTATCATGTCTGGTAGGAATCCATGGATGATCGTAGGTATGCTGGCCATTCTGAAGGCTGGTGCCGTCTATGTTCCGATTGATCCAGACTATCCAATAGCTCGTCAACGCCACATATTGGAGCATGCGCAGGTGAGCTGTCTCGTTACAGATCAAACTTATGAGGTAGATATGCCTTGTATCGTTCAGATCAATGAAGATGAGCTCAAGCAACACTCCGATCACCCAATTGAACTGCACAAGGATAGTCGTGATTTGGCTTATATCATCTACACCTCTGGTTCCACTGGGTTGCCTAAAGGAGTCATGATTGAACATCATGCTGCTGTCAATTTGATTGCATGGGTGAACAGAAGGTTTGATATAGGTGGCAAAGACCGATTATTGTTTTTAACCTCAATGTGCTTTGATTTGTCGGTCTATGACATGTTTGGAACGTTGGCTTCTGGCGGGGAGATTGTGTTAGCGGAGCAGGAGCATATTTATGATCCTTCTGCGATGACTAGGTTAATGTTGAATGAACAAGTGACCTTCTGGAATTCTGCGCCTTCCACACTTCATAACCTTGTACACTATTTAGAAATGGAAGCGGCTGAAGGAGCGGAGTATCAGCAAACGGATTTACGTCTTGTATTCTTAAGCGGGGATTGGATACCTGTTGATATAGCTAAACGCATGAAGCGATTTTTCCCGAATGCGGTTGTGGTCGGACTAGGAGGCGCAACCGAGGCAACTGTTTGGTCTAATTATTATGTCATTGATCCTGATGCGGATTATGAAGTCAGCATCCCTTATGGCAGGCCGATTGATAACAACACCTATTATATTTTGGATGAAAACTTGAACATGGTGCCTAATGGTCTTGTAGGTGAATTATATATTGGCGGCGTAGGTGTAGCACGAGGCTACCATTATGATCCAGACCGAACACATGCTTCATTTATAGCAGATCCTTTTGCATCGGATGAGCATGCAAGAATGTATAAAACCGGTGACTTGGGTCGGATGCTGCCGAGTGGTCATATTGAATTTCTGGGCCGTAAAGATAGTCAGGTTAAAATCAGAGGGTTTAGAGTGGAACTGGGCGAAATCGAGCATCTGCTTATGAAGCATGATCACATTCATTCAGCAGCTGTCACCGTTAATGAGGATGCTCATGGACAGAGATTCATATGTGCGTATATTGTTTTTCACCCTGCACTATCGCAGCATGTGCAGGACATTAAAGCGTATCTGCA
>CAYUSG010000069.1:0-19366 GCA_964447355.1 uncultured Paenibacillaceae bacterium | reverse complement strand
ACTCACCACAGCTGTTTGAAAATAACGATAATAATAGTAGCTTAGATCGATTCCAATCGCATCGAACACATTACCCAGTGAAGGAATGAAGATCCGATCCAGCAAATAATACACACCCAGAACCAGAATCCCGATACCCAGCCATTTCTGATGATTTAACAAATATGCCACCACCGGTACATCCTCAATTGTTTCTTCACCATGCTTTGCAACCTTCTGCAGCGCATCAAAGAAGCTGTAGAACCAGATTAAGGGAATGAGGAATAAGAAGATCGACAACCGCAGGACATCAAGAATATACACCGCAGCCAGAAAACCTGCCATCAATTGAAAGCCTCGCTTCTGTAATCCCAGATACATATGACCCGCACCCGGAAAAATCGACAGGATCGTAGCCAGTGCCCTGCTTTTACGTCCGGCCTCACGTCTGTGTTCTTCGAAGTCCTCAAGAATCGTGCGATCCTCCAACGTCTCACCGCGTCTTTTCTTCGATACGAGATTAGCCGAATCGAACATATTAAAGATCCAGATGATTGGCAGGATGCCGAGGAAAGCTATAAAGCCGCCTTCATTCGTCACCGCTGTCAGGAACACAATCATGGTGCCAAGGCCGAAGAAACCAATCAAGAACGTCAACCCGCGATTCATAAGCCCCATATAGAAATGGCCAAGACCCGGTATAAATGACAGTATAATCGTCAGGAATCGGTCATTGTCCTCCTGTTTCACTTCTACAATTGGACTCCCTTCCGGCAAAGCCGCCCTGGGCTGATTCTGCATGCGAAGCAAAGTAAGGACCATATCTACCATATTGATAAAACCTACGAATACAGCAGCCAAGGCACCTAACGACAAAGCCTCTTCGGCATTATACGGTTCGAATATGGCAATTAATATACCTAATCCGATCGGACCTATCGCACCAAGCCCGTACAGAATCCCCCGCTTCTTCCCTAAATACAAATGGCCTGCCCCTGGTATAAACGCTAGGAAAAAAGCCAGCAGCGCATTCTTATTCATGTCCTTTCATCCTTTCTTCCCCTGACGGGGCTAACATTTGGTCTATAGAGCCAAACAATGTATTAACAATCGTTTGTGAAATAGAACTTGACGGTGCATCATCAGGCAGTGACTCTGCTTCCACAGTGGACACTACACCTGTTAAACTTTGAAAGAAGCCTGTTGACATCATCACGATCGTAATAGAAGCAGCTATGCCGTAATGGAACAGAGGATGCTGCACAAAGCGGCGCTTTGATCGCGATGAATGGGGATTAATCCCTGTCTTCTCCAGGGTTCCTACTTGTCGATCTTTAGGTAACTGTTCCATCACACTATCCGTTAATGCATCCAGGTTCGTTAACTCGAGTGACAGTTCAACCTGTTCTACAGCTTGCATATATAATTGAAGACAAGCATCACAAGTGTATAGATGGTCTTCAAGCTCTGTGACCTGCTGCTCTGATAAGGTGCCTTGAACAAATGCGTTCCAAATCGCTAATGATCCATGCTGCATCAAAACTCATCCTCCTTCCAATGTTTTCGAATCCAGCTGCGTGCCCGGTACAGCTTCATTTCCACCGTTTTCACTTCAATGTGCTGCTCCGCAGCGATTTCCTTATACGATTTCTCTTCTAGATAATAAGCGTGAATGACATCCCTATACGCATCTGGAACCGATTGAAGCCGGGCTAATAATCGCTGCTTCCGCTCGTTATGAAGAACGGACAACTCCACATTCTCCCTCGTAGAATGCCGATCAGCATAACCGTCTTCAGTCGCATCCTCCAACTGGCGCATTTGCTTCCGTTTGAAATCAATGGAATGGTTCACTGCAATCCGTGTAATCCATGTTTTCCAACCTTGCGACTCATAGGTGGGGAGCGCATAGTAAATTTTGATTAACGTTTCCTGCAGTGCATCTTCCGCGTCTTTCTCATTTCGCAAGATGGCAAAAATGGTCTTATATAAATAGCCGCGATAGGTTTCAACAAACATCCGGAATGCCTGCGCATCGCCGCTTCTCAGCTCTGCTGTTATCTCATCCTGCAATTCGCGCTCCCCCCCTTTCTAACCCGTCAATTTAATAGACGTAGAAACTTTCGGTTTCCCCTACACTTTTCTCGAAAAAAATTTAAGAGCCTTCAGCAGATAACACTGCGAGGCTCTTTCATAATTTAAGCGAAGAAGATCGCCCAAGTAAATAAACCAATAATTGGAATGACCCATAGAAGCGGCACCGCATTCCATACGTAGCAAGCTGTATATTTGCTTCTCACATAACAGATCCAGCTGATCACTGCGGTCGCTATAACGACCCCCGGATAGACCATAATAGTATAGAACAGCACGCCGAGCCCCGGGCTTTCTTCCGGCGTGGTGCTATCGAACATCATAACGGATAATCCGAAGAATACGGCCCAAACTGCCGTAAATATCAAATAAAACACCTGGCTTACCGCCAGAATAACTACAGCCCTTGAATGCTTCATTATTTCTAACGCTCCCTTAATCCCCCAGCTTGTCTGACCTATTCCATCATTGTCTTTATTTACTTTACATGAACGGCTGTATGAAAGCTAGATTAGCATCGTTAATTGAATAACAATCGACATCGTAACGGCACTAAGAAGCGTTGACACAAACACCGTCTGAGATAGAAACTCAGGTTCATTATCATACTCCATCGCAAGCAGCAGGGCATTAACAGCCGAGGGTGCAGCTGAACAAATAATAATAACCTGAGCAGCAGTGCCCTCAATACCCGCAAGCAGCACGAGCATCCATGTCAGTACAGGACTTACAATCAATCGCAGGAAGGCAGAGAGATATACCTTAGGGATTCTTAAGTTAAGTTGTGTATTGGCAAGCTGTGCACCTAATGTAATCAATGCTATTGGGACCATCCCTCGGCCTAGTATATCCAGCGCATTCCAAGCCGGTTCCCACATTGTTATGTCCGTTGATTTCCAGATGACTGCAATCGCTACTGTAATAACCATCGGATTCTTCAGCATTTCCTTCAGTGCCCCGATAACATTCTGCTTCCCGGCGCTTACATTGAACACACCTAACGTAAAGGTAATTAAACTCTGCGTAATCATGACGAAAATCTGAACCATAAACGCATAGGGATTATTAAATAATAACTGTATCAGCGGCAGACAATAGTTGCCCGAATTATAGAGGCAGACCGAATTAACCATCGCCGATGTCATCGACTTGCTATCCTTGTTCAGTCGGGATATCACCCATGCAATCCCATACAATAATCCACATAACGCCACATTAATCCATACAATATGAACCAGTAAGCTTCCGCTAATATCTGTTTGGTAAATCGTCGTAAAGAGCAGTGCTGGAATGATAATATAGAATTGAATTTTCGTTAAAGTGCCTGTATGCAAGTTGAATTTTCGCTGTAGGACATAACCCGTCCCAATTTGAAGAAAAACCGGAATAATGATCTGGATAAAAATATAACTGAAAGTGTCCATGATGCCTCGCTGTCCTTTTCTATAATATTTCCATGATTTCTAAACGATTCGGAGGGTATTCAAATGTGACAAAAGTATGTATAATGAACCACTGTAGATATCGGACTGGCTGACCTGAGAGTGGGAAGCCGCAAACTATAATATTGAAGGGAAGGTATTTATTTTGCTTTTACAACAACTGAAAAAAGATTGGTTCTCCAATGTCCGAATGGATGTGCTCTCGGGCTTGACCGTGGCCTTTGCTCTTATTCCCGAGGCGATTGCATTCTCTATCATTGCTGGGGTCGATCCCATGGTAGGTTTGTATGCTTCTTTCTGCATAGCTGTCATTATTTCCATCGTGGGCGGCAGACCTGGGATGATTTCCGCAGCCACAGGGGCTATGGCACTGCTCATGGTCACCTTGGTGAAAGAACACGGATTGGAGTATTTATTTGCCGCAACCATCCTCACAGGAATCATCCAAATCTTGCTGGGGGTGCTTAAGGTAGGCCGATTTATTACATTTATCCCCCACTCCGTGGTGATTGGCTTCGTTAATGCGCTGGCTATCTTGATCTTCATGGCCCAGTTGCCACAGTTTGTGGGTCAATCTTGGATCATGTATGCGTTAGTTGCTGCTACGCTTGCCATTATTTATATTTTGCCTAGATTCACTAAAGCTGTGCCTTCAGCATTGGTTGCAATTATTGTTATCACTGCTGTAGCTATTTTCACGGGGATTAATGTTAATACGGTAGGCGGTATGGGGCAGTTCCCTTCCAGCCTTCCAATGTTCTATCTCCCGCAAATTCCGTTAAATCTCGAAACATTAATGATCATACTTCCTTATTCTTTACCATTAGCTATCGTTGGTATCCTGGAATCATTGCTTACCGCTACCATAGTGGATGAAATGACGGAAACTAAAAGCGATAAGAACAGAGAGATTCGAGGTCAAGGTATTGCCAATACAATCAACGGGTTCTTTGGCGGCATGGCTGGCTGCGCGATGATTGGACAATCGGTCATCAATGTTAAGTCTGGCGGCAGAGGCCGTTTATCCGCACTATGTGCTGGGGTTTTCTTATTATTCCTCATTTTAGTACTTGGAGATTTCGTTAAACAAATCCCGATGGCTGCACTTGTCGGTGTGATGATTATGGTCTCGATCAGTACGTTTGATTGGCAGTCTATTGCTGACCTGAGAAAAGTACCCGTGAGGGATTCTGCCGTGATGATCTTAACCGTCGCGGTCGTAGTTTACACGCATGACTTGGCTAAGGGTGTATTAGCAGGTGTCGTACTGAGTGCGTTAATCTTCGGTTGGCGTATTGCTAAGATCAAGATGGAATCGACCCTAGAACATAATGGCGCTAAACGCTACACGGTTTATGGACAAATGTTCTTCGGAACGATGACCCACTTTGTTGAATCCTTTGATTACAATAGTGACCCCGATGAAGTGATCATCGACTTCACACCGTCACATGTGTGGGACCATTCAGCGGTTACCGCCATTGCTAAAGTTACTATGAAGTATCAACAGCTCGGTAAAAAAGTTCGCATCACGGGTCTTAACAAAGAAAGCAAAATCCTTGTTGAGCAAATAGGGCTTTCTGAACCATCAGGTCATTAAATAGAGAAAGACACTAAGGTAGATTTAACTATCCCTTAGTGTCTTTTATTTTACTATCATCACAGGGCGCCTCACATCATGAACCACTAGGGGCTTATACTCCCCAGTCACCAACTTTGATTCTACTTAGCCCTCTGCTGCCAATCATAATTATACCGTAGTTGCCTTGTTCTGCATGCTAATTTTTTCTGATTGCTTGGAGAATGGTAAAGGGAAATTTTAACGCAGTGCTCCATCGGTTCACGGATTCTTTCTGTTCTTGGAGTGATTGTCTAAGCTGATCCTTCATTGCTTGCTTCTCCATATCCCAAGTTTGAAGTGCTTTTCTCCGGTAAGTTGATTCAAAGATCATATTGGAATCCCCCTATCCTGATATGAAAACGCTTAACTTCTTGTCTTTATTATATGCAATGTTCAGAAAAGTGTAAATGAATAATCTGAAAGTTCAAACTTCTTATAAACCGCGAGTCAAAGTTATTTTCGTATTCCGTAAATGTACAGCATTGAACATACATTACCCTGTTATAAATGTCACTCAACCTGATATGATCCAGCCGCTTGTAGGTGATACTGAAACAAAATACGATTTTTCTCGTCAGTAAATTGAAGGAGAAAAAAGAAGGGTGGATGAACCATGGCAAGAAGAATCAGCATATTGTTAATTGCTCTGTTATTAATTACAGGCTGTAATTCCGAGAGCGGCAATATCTCAGAACCAACCCCAACCAATGAGCCTGCTGTCGATAACGGGAATGACAATAACGTATCTGAGCAACCTTCAGGTAAAACCGAGACTCCTGCAGAACTAGAGGCAAATTTAAACGATTTCGTGCTTCAGGACACTGGACTGACGTTACAGTACCACGGCCTTGCGGAATATGGACATAATGAAACTTTAGCAGAGGTTCAACCAGCTGACAACGGACGAATCTATGTATTCCACGGTGTGATGAATGACGGCACTGGCAGAATGGATGAGAACGGCGATCCGCTTTCCTTCCAGCGAGAAATGCTTGTTACTGACGAGTCGATCACGAGCCGAATTGAATCCGAACATGATGTAGATATCCGAACGTCCCTATTTCGCGAGAAAATCTTATTGCAAAAGCCGCTAAAGGTCAACCATTCCTGGACCGAGCCCATTGATTATCAAGGTAAAACCTATCATGCCGTTTCAACCATTACTAACATAAACGAAAACGAAGATGGCCATAAGGTGATTACCGTCGAGACGATAGTCGACAATATGGATGGTTATCCAGAGAACCCATACAAGGAGAGAATCACGCTGGAGGAAGGAAAAGGCTTGATTTCATTTGAGAATAACGATATTGGCTACTCCCCTCCATTAAATGAAGAGGGATACACATTTGGATATGGGCTTTCCATTATTCAATAAGCCTCATGCCCCTACTATCTTGCCCAATTAGCACAAAGAAGCTGCCAAACTTATGATACGGCAGCTTCTTTGTGCTGTACGATTACTGAACAATTGCTCCCGGAAGCATTCACCTCCATGGGCTCCTGTGCATAGGATACCAATAGCAAAGGCGGTGTTTCAAATGAAGGACATAAAGCAATATGAACAATCTCTAGATATTGCTCGCAGCGAATGGCAAGCCGATGAGCGCAAACGCCGAACTCAGCAGTGGCTGACCCTTGCTTCTCCTTTATTTTTACTACTATGCTGGGAATGTCTCTCCCGTACTGGTATCACCGATGCCCGCTTCTTCCCGCCTCCAACTTCCATTGTAGACACCTTTATTCAAATGAGCCTGAGCGGCGAGTTGTTCTCTCACATCTCCATCAGTTTATATCGTATTTTCCTTGGTTTCTTAGCGGGTACCCTCCCTGGCATTCTGCTTGGTTTGCTGATAGGTATGTATCGCCCGATGAAATCCTTCTTCTCTCCCCTTATTATGGCGTTAATGCCCATTCCGACGCTTGCCTTAATGCCGTTGATCGTCCTGATTTTCGGGATCGGTGAGGTTTCGAAAATGATAACGATTGCGGGGAGCGTATTCTTCCCCGTAGTCATTAATACCGCTGCGGGCGTTTCCAATATTGATGCCATCTATGTTGATGTCGCTAAAAACTACGGCGCAGCACCCAGAGATTTCTTCACGAGAATCGCTCTTCCCGGCGCCCTTCCCGTTATGATTGAAGGCATCCAGATGGGTCAGGCGATCGCGCTGCTTACCATCGTAGCCGCCGAGATGGTTGCTGCAAATTCAGGTATTGGCTATTTAATTTGGAGCTCTTATAAGCTATTCGTCTTTAAGCCGATGTATGTCGGGCTCATACTTATTTCCTTCTTCGGTTATACCTTCTCCCTGCTGCTGAGTCTACTGTACGTTAAGCTAGTGCCTTGGAGATAAATGCGATCACAACTGATTGTAGAAAGGAGGACCACCCGTGCAGCATGATATGAAAATTACAATGAAAGGCTTGACCAAAGCATTCTATAGAAAAAATCGCAGCGTCGTGGCGCTTGAGAATATTTCGTTGGAAGTGAAGGATGGCGAATTCGTATGTCTCGTAGGACCAAGCGGCTGCGGCAAAACGACCCTCTTGCGTATTCTGGCCAATTTAGAGCATCCGAGTATCGGCAGCTACACTATTAAGCGATCTGACCACAGTAAACCGCTGCAGTCCATGGTTTTCCAGGAAAGCGGCATCATTCCTTGGATGACAGTAGAAGACAACGTTGCCTTTGGCTTAAAGATGCGCAAGCTCCCTAGACCGATGGTCAAAGAACGCACAAACTATTATATAGATAAGGTTGGGTTGACCAAATTTGCCAAGCTGTACCCCAAGGAGCTTTCCGGCGGAATGAAACAACGGGTCAGCATCGCTCGGGCTTTTGCCAACGACCCAGAGATCCTATTAATGGATGAACCGTTTGCGGCCCTAGATGAACAGAACAAATATATTCTTCAAGAAGAACTGTTAAGTATTTGGCAGGAAACGCGCAAAACGGTCCTTTTCATCACACACAGCATCGACGAAGCTCTGCTGCTTAGCGACCGCATTCTGCTGATGAGCTCACATCCCGGGCGGATCGTGGATAATAAGCGCATCGACCTGCCGCGTCCGCGATCGATTGAAGACATTCGGTCTAATCCTAAGATGGCCGACATGTTCGTTGAAGTGTGGAACCACCTGCAGCAAGAAGTACAGCGTTCCAGACAGTCACAGCACTAACCTGTGACATTTCCGGCTGCACAGCCGTTGATGGGATAAATACATCATTACTTCAAGGAGTTGATGGACATGAAGCGGACCTTTATTCCGCTATGGGTGCTCCTGCTACTATGCAGCACCGTGCTAATCGCCTGCGGCAGCAAGACTGCCCAGCCTCCCGTAAACACCGGGAATCCTCAGACCGCAGAGGACGATTTTGCTCCGCTAGCGCAAACAGCCAAGGTGATTATTGCTGAAGATGGCGCAGCTTCAGGCGCTGGCTTCTACATTGCGGACAGCAAAGGTTATTTCGAGGACTACAACATTGAAGTTGAGTTCGCTACCTTTGCTAACAGCGATGAGATGCTCCCTGCATTAGCAGGCGGCAATATTGATGTGGCTGGCGGTGTTTCTACAGCCTCCTTCTTTAACTCGATTGCCCAAGGCATTGATGTGAGGATGATCGCTGACAAGGGGCATAACGTCAAAGGCCATTCTTATTTCACCTTCACGATCGACAAAGACCATGTAGATACGATTAAGGATTACAGTGACTTAAAAGGAAAACGCATTGCCGTGTCGAGTGAGAACGGTGTGGACGATTATATTTTTCAGCAAATGCTGGACCATATCGGTTTAACTAGAGAGGACGTTGAATTTGTACTTTTGCCAGACTTCGCTAATATGCTTGCCTCCATGGAGAACAACCGTATCGATGCCGCACTTCAAATTGAGCCGCTCATTACGAAGGGAGAGGCCGAAAGCATCCACGTGAAGTTTAAAGATGCAACCGACTTTGCACCGAACGCTCAAATTGCAATGGTCTTAGGCTCACCCCAATTCGTAACAGAAGAACGCGATGTGGCGGTACGTTTTATGGCAGCTTACTTAAAGGGATTGCGCGACTACAATGATGCGTTTGTCAAAGGTGAAGGCAATCTTGAAGACATCATAGACATCATGGCGGAATACACGTCTTTGAAGGATGAGGAGCTGTGGAGGAGTGTAAATGTCACCGGACTGGATCCGAACGGACGCATGTTCATAGAAGATATTAAAGCTCAGTATGAATGGTACAGAAGCAACGGCGCCATTATCGGAGCCATCGATATTGATAAAGCCATTGACACTTCAGTAGTAGAAGAAGCTATCGAAGTGCTAGGTAAATATGAGTAACTTGGTTAGCCGCTGAGACCCGTTTAATTTCATGAAACCTTCTATGTACGCCGAGATCACCTCTACGATATAATCAGGGTGATACGAACGGAGGTTACTGCCATGAAAGAGTGGATAGAATACGGTCTTAATAAAGCTGGCACCCGCCTGAAATATCCTTTCGGGGATGATATTGCTGTGTTATACGTAGGCACCAAGATGTTCGCTCTTTGTCGTAAAGAAGGAGATAGTTGGAGACTTAATTTAAAATGTGATCCCGACCGCGCTGCAGCACTGCGGGAACAATACGAGTGCATCCAACCAGGATACCATATGAATAAACGCCATTGGAATACCGTTATCTTGGACGGTACATTAGGAGACAGGGAACTATCTTTTCTAATCGACCATTCCTATGAACTGGTTCTTAGCGGGCTAACGAAGGCTGAACAAGTACGCATTAAGGCAAGCCTGGCATGAGCATCACAGTAAACCAAAGCTTTCCTAGGTCGCTCAAATGCCATTTTGCTTAAGGTACTCGATCAACGATTAAATGACAAGAGGGGCTATCCAGAAAGTCGTATTAGCGACGTTTGGATGCCCCTCATAATATGTCAAAACCTTGATAAATCACATTCTTGATTGTTAGAGAAGCTGTCGCAAAATAGCCGCATTCTCTGCTACATAGTCTACCAACATTTCATCATGTGTCCCTATGCCCACATACCCAGCATATTGACCCCGTGTTAACTCCCGCCAATCATATAATGCTTGCTTTGCTCTTACATCCTGTTTTTTGTATATGCTATAGAGATGATGGATATTCGCATGAATATAGTCCGTATTCGACATCGAAGCAAAGTATTGCAGGTAATCCTGAACTTGGCTAAATAAGACATCTCTTAAGTCCTCATCCAGATTACGCAGCACCTTAGTCGCTTCTGCCCTAATTTCGTCCATCGTCACGTCCACAGGCTGATCACGTATGATGGAATCTACGAGATACACGTCAGAAACCCGATCCCCTTGTCTCTCCAAGTGCTTAGCCACCTCAAAGGCCACATTCCCACCCGCTGAATGACCGAACAGTTTATACGGCCCATTGGGCTGAATCTGTTTAATTGTGTCCGCATACCTTTGAATTCGATCGTCAGCTTCATGATAATCGAATGCATATAACTGGAGATTATCACGCTGCAACTGTTCAGCTAAAGCTTTGTAATACATCCCATAACCCAAAATCGGGGGAAAACAGAAAAGGCAAACTGCACCTGTCTCATTTAGTCTTACATAACTCGCTGGACTATTAAGAACACGCCCCCTGCCTTTCTTAGAGGCTCGATTCTCTAAGAGCTTGGCTATCCCTTCAATGGTAGGTGTTGTTAAAACCTGCTGAACCGTCAACTCCGCTTGATACGTTTGATTGATGGCATAAGTCAGTCCAATCAGACTGAGGGAATCGCCGCCAAGTTCAAAATAATTATCCCGTATCCCTATGTCAACGCCGGATTCCATACTTTTCCCTGCATTGTATTCCAGACCGGAAGGGAGCGTCCCCCTTCTTAAACTGTCCCTCCAAAGTTGCACAAGGCCTTCTTCAACAGCATTTCTAGGTGCCACGTAAACGGTTCCCGTCTGCAAATTCCCATTGCTTTCAAGCAGCGCCTTCCTATTTATCTTACCGTTAGGTGTTAACGGCATCAATTCCAATTGAACGAAGAACGACGGAATCATATAATCTGGCAGATCTGCGGCCAGATGAGTTCTAAGCTCCGCTACTGACAAGTCCGCTTCGGCTGTAAAATAAGCACAAAGCGCTTTGCCTAGCATGCCATCTTCTCTGGCAATAACCACCGTCTCTTTTATGTGCTCGTGCCGGAGTAACTGATTTCTAATTTCACCCAGCTCTATACGAAAACCGCGAATTTTCACTTGATGGTCAATTCGACCCAAGTATTCAATCGTCCCGCCCGGCAACCATCTTGCCAAGTCCCCTGTACGGTACATCCGTTCACCCGGGTTGAAAGGGTTGTCCACGAATTTCTCGGCAGTTAATTCGGGAAGATTCACATAGCCCCGGGCTAAACCTACACCCGCTACACATAATTCACCTGCAACACCTAACGGCTGCAATCGGTCTTGTGCATTAACAATATAAATCTTATGGTTATGAATCGGTTTGCCGATGGGTACACTTTTCTCGGTTGCAGCTTCTTCTGTACAGTCAAAATATGTAACGTCCACGGTCGCCTCCGTTGGACCGTATAAATTAACCAGTTGCGTGCCATTAGACTTAGTCAGCAGACGATGAAACATCCTTACTTGATACGGCGTTAAGGCTTCGCCGCTGGAGAATACCTCCGTCAAACTGGTAAGCAGCACATATGATGGATGATGTTCCATGTACTCCATAAATGTGTTTAGCATCGAAGGAACGAAATGCACCTTCGTTACCTTATGATGCTCTATCGTCTTCACCATGACGGCAGGGTCTTTCTCGCCCCCAGGCGCAAGCAAACACAACTTCGCTCCGCCAAAGAACCACCAGAACAACTCCCATACCGATACATCAAAGGTAAATGGCGTTTTCTGCAGAAGCACATCTTGATTCGTTAATGCATACTTGTCCTGCATCCAATGAATTCGGTTAATGACAGAGCGGTGCTCGATCATCACACCCTTGGGCCGTCCGGTAGAACCAGACGTATAAATCACATAAGCTAAGTGATGCGGAAGACATGCTCTGGGCAATTCCCCTTCCTCTTCCATAGACAGTAAAGGAATCTGGTGGCGAGCACATATATCCTCAAGATGCTCTAGAACAATCTTTTCACCTGCAAAATCTACTTTATTGAGCAAATACTCATGTGTAAGAAGGATCGCGGCATTGCTGTCTTCAAGCATATAGTGTATTCGTTCTGAAGGACCGTTAGGATCAACAGGCAGGTAGGCGCCGCCCGCTTTCAAGATACCTAAAATGCCAATCATCATTTCAAGTGAACGCTGTGCCATGATCCCTACGATTTGATCCGGTCCCACTCCTTTAGATCGCAGCAGTCGAGCCAATTGATTCGCCCGCTCGTTCAGTTCCTGATAGGTTAACGCCTGATCCTCGAACACGATAGCGATCTGCTCCGGCGTTCGCTTAACCTGTTGTTCGAATTGCTCATGAATCGTAAGATCCTGAGGGAAATCAGCCTGAGTAGTATTGAAATCGATTAAAAGTTGCTGCCTCTCCACTACCGACACCAGTTCAAGATCTGCTAAACGCTTCTCTGCATCATCAGCAAGGTTAGACAACAGGTTCACAAAATGCTGATGAAACCTCACCATTGTGTCCCGCCTAAACAGTTTCGTACTGTACTCTAAAGTGAAGTCCAAGCCCGCATCGGTCTCCACAGCCGTTAGGGTCAAGTCAAACTTGCTGACGTTAGAATCAAGCTGCTGCCACTCAAAACTGAGCTGCTCTGAATGCACCCCGCTTGTATCCATGTTCTGCAGAACAAACATCGTATCAAATACAGGATTACGGCTCATATCGCGTTTCAAGCCTAAATGTTCTACCAGCTCATCAAACGGGTAATCCTGATGCTCGTAGGCTTTCAGTGCTTGCTGCTTCACCGTCTCTAGAAATTGATTATAGGTTAGGCTGGCCTGTGGATACGTTCGCATCACTAACGTATTAACGAACATGCCCACGACCTGCTCCAGGTCTGCATGCTGCCTGCCTGCTACTGGAGAACCCACTATAATATCTTCCTGTCCTGTATATTTGGACAGCAGTACGGCGTAAGCTGCAAGCAAGACCATGTATAGAGTGGTTCCCGTTTCCGCAGCCATACGATACAGCTTTTGTTTGTGTTCTTCATTGATTTCAAACGATAAGCTGTCACCTTCGAAGCTCTGAACCGATGGCCGTGCGTAATCTGCAGGCATATTCAGAACAGGCAGTTCACCTGCAAGGGTATCAAGCCAGAAGGCTCGATGTCGCTGTAGTTGATCCGATTGCAGATGGTTGTTCTGCCACACGGCGAAATCCTTATACTGAATTTGCGCCGCAGGCAAGCTCTCACCCTGATACAACCTAGCCAACTCTTTGATGAGAATGGATACGGACACTCCGTCTGATATGATGTGGTGCATATCGATGATGAGGGTAAAGGCTTCAACACCCGTTTCAATCAACCCCGCCCTTATTAAGGGGGCCTGAGTTACATCAAATGGACGAATAAACGAACGTATCAATGTATCCGTCTGCCCTGCATCAGCCGAACCGAGCTTTTCAATGTGGAATGCTGCTGGCTCATGGATGACCTGCACAGGTTCTCCACTGACCCATTCAAAGGAAGTCCGCAGACTTTCATGACGCTCAATCAATTGTTGGAAACACTGTTCCAGCCTAGGCTTGTCCAGCTTTCCACGCAATACGACAGATACGGGAATATTATAATGCGTAGCATCCGCTTCTAATTGGCTTAACCAGTACATTCTTTTTTGAGCAGAAGATACGGGGTAAACAGTTTGTTCAGGGGCTGCCTCTATAGAGAGATGCTCACTGTATTCCGCCTGATCGATTTTGCGTGCTAATGCCCTGAGCGTAACATCGTTAAATACATCTATGATCGACAGCTCAACGTGAAATTCTTCCTTCACTTTGGCCAGCAGCTGCATGACCTTCAATGAATGTCCACCCCATTCAAAGAAGCTGTCCGTCACTCCAATCTGTTGTATGCCCAGTATGTCCTGACATAGCTTCAAGAGCTGTGCTTCTGTCTTTGTTTCCGGCGGCACGATGTCACGTTCCAGCTGCTGCGCATTCAACAGGTGTTGCATCTCCTGAATGATAGATGCAAAGCTTCCGTCAGCAAATTGTTCTCTCAGTTTATAGCGTTGCACCTTCCCGCTTGTTGTTTTGGGAATATTTCGAATCGGAATAACCTCGTGCAGTTTAATTCCCGTTTTGAACAAGAGATGTCTTGTGATGCGTTCGCGAAGCTCTATAAATGAGGAAACATCTTTGCGGTGCATGACGAATAAAACCACTTGATCGCTATTCGTCTCATGTAATACGCCGCAAACCGCTGTTTTGCCGGCTTCAACACCTTCTACTTCCTCTGCAACTCTCTCAAGATCATGCGCATAATAGTTTTGTCCGTGTACGAATAGAATATCTTTTGCCCGACCTGTAATAACCAGACGTCCCTCTCGCATGTAACCCAAATCACCCGTATTGAGCCATCCATCGTTCGTGATAACCTGCTGCGTGGCTTCAAGGTTATTGTAATAGCCTCGCGTTACGTTTCGCCCTTTAATTTGGATATGACCCATTACCCCTTCTGGAACGCATTGATGATCAGAGTCACAAATCCTTACTTCACAGTCATCAATAGGGTAGCCAACGTCAATAAAAGTCACCGTATCCGCCTCTGGCTGTGCTGCTTCCACCACAGGATCACCAATGTTCAAAGCATTGCGCCTCACATGTACTCTCGTAAACACTTGTCCTATTGGCGGAAACGTAACGCCAAGGCAGGCTTCTGCCATGCCATAAACCGTAAACATTACATGTTCATTCAACCCGCACGGCGCTAAGGCACTTAGAAACTGGTCACATATATCCGCACTTATAGGCTCAGCACCGTTAAAGATAATACGGACATGTGACAAATCCCAATCTATTAATTTCTCAGGTTTTAAAAATGATAGGAAATGCTGATACCCAAAATTAGGTGAAGCCGTAATGTTGGCCTTGTGTTCCACCAACTTATCTACCCATAAAGCCGGTTTTCTTAGGAATAACGATGCTGGCATAAGGTAGTGCTGAACATCAAATACTAGCGGCGTGAGGTGAAATCCAATCAAACCCATGTCATGGGTTAGAGGCATCCAACTCAAAGCGATATCACGTTTCGTTAAGTGTATGCCGTTGTGAATAGCTTGCACATTAGCCAACAGATTGTCATGCGTTAGCACAACTCCCTTGGGATCGCCAGTTGAACCTGAAGAGAATTGGATAAAAGCTATATCTGAAGGACGGGACTTGTAGATTTCCCCCTGTTTGGAAGTGTCCTTAATTTCCTCAACCAATAAACAACTTTGTAAAATAGACTTGTTGTGACTTGCCACCATTTCATCGTTTACATAAGTTTCAAGGCCGGAGAACAGCTTCTGTTCTGCAATCAAATACGGATCGTTTAATCGATTCCATATGTTTATGACTTTACTCTTAGACTCATCATTGAGCGCCGGGCTCACTGGGACAGGAATTATCCCGCCTAATAAACACGCCCAAAACGTATATACAAATGTCTCGTTATCATCAATTTGAAACACCAGCTCTTGTCCTGGCTTTAGTCCACTCCATTGCAAGTGATACAGCACGCCTAACGATTGGGCTAACAATTCACTATAGGGTACGAATTTTTCCTTGCTGCTACTGGAAATAAAAGTGACTCCATGATTGCTCCTTGTTTCACTAAGCTGTAACAACCGCTCGATTAAAGTCATTTTCGTTCACTCCCCTCTTGCCCCTACAGAATTGTTATGTTTGTTCATATCTTGCCTCTTTTAATCCATATGAATGAGGTTCTGCTCAGAAGTCAGAGCTGACTTCCGAGCAGAATCCATAGCCAGTAATAAACTAGACCACGTTAACCTCACTGTAATTTTTCTTACCTCAGGATTTTGCAACATACGATATGAAGTTGCTTTGCAAATCCTCACCTGCGTTTTTTTACTTTTTTAAGCATTTTTCTCAGTATCTTAGCATTAATCGGTAAATACTCCGTCAGCATATCGGAATGATCCCCTACACCGGTATAGCTTACGTAGCTGTCCTCTGTATGTTGTGTCCAATTCCAAACCTTTTCGTTCTTCGTTTCTTTGTTCACAATCTGATGAATTGCAGCTTTAATCTGCCCCGACGTGATGAGACCGCTCTGGTATTTGAGATACGCCCTCATTTTATTGCGTATGCTTTGATTAATCGCTTCCGGTATGAAGTTAGCAAACTTCTGGAATTCGGTTGATCTAGCAAGGATACCATCGATTTCTTGATCCAGCTCGCTCTCTGTCGGATGCTCCACCCGGTCAATGGTTGCTGCATGTAACAAGATGAGATCAGACACCGTTAAACCTTGTTGTTCCATAGCCTTTGCCACCTCAAAAGCTAAATTTCCACCGGCTGAATATCCAAGCAGGATATAAGGACCTTTCGGCTGAATGCTGCGGATCATTTCGATGTATTGATTAATGCGATCTTCCTTTTCTATAAAGTTAAATGCATATAATGTTACATCCTTCAATTCCTCCGCAACCTTATTGTAGAACAAGCCATGACCAAATGCAGGCGGGAAGCAGAAAACACTGACCTCTCTATTAGCATTGAAGGTGTTGTACGACTTGTCCAGCATGGCCTCCATAGCCCCTATCTCCATCTTAATGCCGCTCATCATCTTACCGACGATACCGGCGATACCCTCGACTGTAGGTTTGGCGAAAATCGCTTGGAAAGGCAACTCAACCTTGAAGGCTGTATTCATGGCTTGCACCAACTGCAATATTCTCAACGAATCGCCGCCTAGATCGAAGAAACTATCCTTTACGCTTATCCGTTCTATCCCTAGAATCGATGTCCATACCATGGCAATTTTAACTTCCAGCTCATTTCTCGGTGCCACAAACTCAGTTCCCGTCTGTATTGTGCTGTCTGGCTCCGGAAGCGCCTTGCGGTCAATCTTTCCATTTGGTGTGAGCGGCATCGCTTCAAGCTGAACAAAATGGGACGGAATCATATATTCAGGCAGTGTGCTCGACAGGTAATCTTTGAGCTCTGACACCGTCAGGTCCACTTCGGATATAAAATATGCACACAGTGCTTTGCTTCCTGATGGATCTTCTCTAACAATAGCCACGGCTTCATTAATGTGTTCATGCTGTGACAACAAACTTTCGATTTCACCGAGTTCAATGCGATAACCGCGGATTTTCACTTGATGGTCGATGCGGCCCAAACATTCTATGCTGCCATCCGGCAGCCATTTCGCCACATCCCCCGTCCGGTACATCCTCTGGCCAGGGTTGTATGGATTCGGGATGAATTTCTCAGCTGTAAGCTCTGGTCTATTAAGGTATCCTCTAGCCAGTCCATCACCCGCGATACACAATTCCCCTTCGATCCCAACAGGCTGTAAGCGCTGATGGTCATTCACAATGAATACCTGCGTATTGTTAATCGGACGGCCTATACCAACCCGCTTTGCATCGGTGAGTTCCTTCACCAAGGACCATATGGTTGTTTCTGTCGGGCCGTACATGTTGTACAGGCTTGCTTCCGTTAATTCCTGTAATGTTGCCAGCAAGGTTTCCGGGAAAGCTTCACCGCCGATCATCATCTGTTTCACATGCTTCAAAGCATTTAAACGCTCATCATGCATGAGTAACATCTGAATCCTTGATGGAGTAGCCTGCAGCATATCCACATTGTGCTTCACGATGATATCAGTTAACTGCTGCGGATCCTTCTGCTGCGATTCGCTTGCAATGACAATCTTCAACCCATTAACAAGCGGGAGCAGGGCTTCCAGAACGAATATATCAAATGACAGGGTTGTCCATACCAGCATAGTGCTGCTTGTGTTCCATGGGATTCTGTCTGTAATACCCTTCATAAAGTTAACGACGGCTTGATGCTCAATCATCACACCTTTGGGTTTGCCCGTCGATCCCGATGTATAGATGACATAAGCTAAATCATGAGCGCTGTTTACATGCTCCAAATTTGACGCGCCAATATGCTTCGTTTCCTCATCATTTAAGTCTAGGACCTCTCCGTCAAACAGCGCTTTTTCTTCGGCTGCATTCCCCAGCCTATCCCATACATGAGCCTGGGTGAGCAGAAGCTCTGCCCCACTGTCACTAAGCATGTACTGAATTCTATCCTCTGGATAAGTTGGGTCTATCGGCACATACGCCCCCCCGGCTTTTAAGACCGCAAGAATGCCGACGATCATTTCCACGGATCGCTCGACCATCAACCCTACAATATGGTCTGGCTTGACCCCTTTGCTTCGCAGCACACGCGCCACTTGATTGGCTCGTTCATTCAATGCTTGGTACGTGAGGAGCTGATCCTCACATACGACTGCCGGCTGGTCAGGCGTATTCTTCGCCTGCTGCTCGAACCATGCATGAATCGTAAGGTTCTTTGCATAATCGGCCTCTGTATTATTGAAATCAACTACGAGCTGCTGCGTCTCTTCCGCCGACAACATGTCGATGTCTGCCAAACACTGCTCTGGGTGCGCTGCAATCTCCGACAGGATATTCGCGTAATGCTTCATCAAGCGTTCAATAGTTTCCTGCTTAAACAGCTTGGTGCAGTATTCAAAACTTAGAATAATGCAGCCGCCAGCTTCTTCTGCATCAACCGCAAGATCGAATCGACTTGTTCCCTCGCCAAAAGGATAAGGTCCTATCCGCAGTTCACCTAGTTCCTGAGTCGTCTCTGCTTCTACGTTCTGCATGGTGAACATCGTATCAAACAGCGGACTGCGGCTCATGTCTCGCTTCACATTCAACTGATCCACCAATTCGTCAAACGGATAAGCTTGATGCTCATAAGCGTTCAAAGCACTGTGCTTCACTTCATCCAAGAACACCTTGTAGGTTTTGCTTGCTTCCGGATAGTTGCGCATCGCCATGGTGTTGACGAACATCCCGGCTACTCTCTCCAGATCGCTGTGCATCCTGCCTGCAATCGGTGAGCCTACCACGATATCCGACTGACCTGTGTATTTGGACAACAGAATGTTATAAGCGGACAACAGTACCATGTACATCGTTGCTCCATAGTCTGCACCCAGTTTATTCAGCTTCTCCGTTGTCTCCTGATCTATCACATACGTTAAGGCAT
>CAYUSG010000068.1:0-19396 GCA_964447355.1 uncultured Paenibacillaceae bacterium | reverse complement strand
TTGTTCGTGATCATCTAGTTCATCTTCAACCGTTGAAATGCGTGTTTCATGGTCTTCAACATTACCCCTCAGAGCGTCATAGTCATATGCCGTGAAATTGCGTGACACTCTTTGTCCGGCTTGCCAGCTCTGTGCCGTTCCTTGAAACCCTCTCACAACATCTGTTAAATCGTTGCCCGTAACAGTGTTATATAGGATTGTCTCTGCATTCTCACCCGATCCGATGACTGCTAAGTTAGGTGCGGCAGGCAATTGTGCGGCATCGATCAAAGGAATCGTCGTTTGAGTATCATCAATGGCTGCAGCTAACTCAGTTACGGGGCTATTAGCCATTCCTGGATACATTGTCTGTTGAGGCATTATCATCATCCTTCCATAGTTTTAATACAAGGAAAAAACCCCCACATGTCGAAATTAGACACAAGAAGGGAGGTGAAGTCATTGATTTTTTATCATGTTGATAGAGTAGGGTATCTTCGACCAAGGCAAGTTATACCACTGATCACACCAAAGCTAGGTGGTGAACAGGATGATATCATATTAGAACGGTTCCCAAACGGGTTATCGCAACACGGAATTACTTACTTCGCATCGAAGCCAGATCGTGTCACTCAAAATAATCTCTACATAGAATCGCTATTTGAATACGAACGATCAAAGCATTTCCCCGACAAACCTTCTCGTTTTCAAAGCTTATTCGTATGTAAAAGTCTTTCATCCGCGAAAAACTGGATTGACAGACTGAAAAGTGAGCGCTTCCCGAATCCTTCAATTTGGGAAATAGACGTTGGGCATTCATCCTATCACGAATGCGACAGTTCCCTTCTCAACGTTAATCTCGAGTCGCTTGCATCTGCGACAATTATTTCTCACCGATATTGGAGAGGAGAAATGTCAAACAATTCTATTCCTGAATTACTGGTTCGCCTACCGGTACAAGTTGTTCGTCAAGTTCAATCGTGATCACTCTTCCTCCACAGGTAATTCGCTCGATAAATCCGCCACCTTCTCTCGGTATTATCATCCTGTCAGGAAGATCGTGGTTATATTCTGGAACTTGAAACAATTTTTTAACGCCCATTTCTAATCCTTCCTTTCCATAACATGGTATACTCAAAACTAAAAGGAGTTGTCACTCTATGAAGAAGTTAATAATCGGTATGGTTATTGGTCTACTCATCGGTACAACCGGCACCGTTCTAGATGCTCAATCTGAGACTGTACAAGCGGTGTTTACTAAACTACAATTTAAAGTAGACAACAAAGAAGCGATCCAGATCGAACCGCTTATGCATAATGGCACCTCTTATCTACCCATTAGAAAAATGGGAGAGATACTAGGCTATGATGTTGGATATCAGGACGAAACTATTACTTTCCAGCAAACGACTACTAGCACACCCAATGAAAGTATTAAAAAGGATGTGAGTGAAGTGGGTACAACGACTGAAGAATGGATGACCCTTGGCGACGTTTTAACAATAGAAGGAATCTCTACCGAACCATTTGATAATGAGAATATCACAATCATGAAAGGCGACATTCGAATTATCCTACCTTACGAAGTTGATCGCCCTTTGACAGCTTCAACTGCATCAGGCAGTGTAAAAGTAAAGATGGAATCCGGGCAATTGGTCGTTAGAGTAGAAGATTTGAAAAGACTGGGAATACTAGATTAATAATTCCCTCCGCCACGCGATTGAACAAATACCTGGGTAAATACAGCCGCGACAATGCGCCCAAGATTATTGGGCGTTATTTTTATTACATGCCATCCTCGATTAACCTTCCCGCTCCCGTCTTTTGAAAGATAAGGGATGATGTCAATATCTGTTTCGTCTGTACCTAATCCTGTAATTTCGTTGCCATCCACTTCTACCGTAACTTCCGTGGGTGTCGGACCTTCAAAAATACCGTACTCAATCATATGGGTATGGGCTGGTATTGTATGCGTATGATCCATTCCATGGGTATGGGCTGCAATTTCATGTGTATGATCCATTCCATGGGTATGGGCTGCAATTTCATGTGTATGGGCCATCCCGTGTGTATGGGCATCAATTTCATGTGTATGATTCATGCCGTGTGTGTGGGCATCAATTTCATGTGTATGATTCATGCCGTGTGTGTGGGGATCGCTCCAAAAAGTATGATAATGAAAAGCTACAGGGTGCTCATGATTTCCAGATGCATTCCATGTGACCGTTCCATCTGGGGTTAATAATTGTTGTCCATTAGGAATTCCATGGTTATGTAAACCAGCGGATCCCATCGCTCCATAAGTATCGTGATTATCATGGTATTTTACAATACCTGCCTGTGTGTTACTCCTCACCTCCGTGTTATCGGTTGTGTCCGTGCTACTTGCTTCACTTGTTGTCTGTCCTCCCGCGGCTGTCGTACTCGTGCTGCTAGGCCCCGATGTTGTTTGTCCTCCTGCTGCTGTCGTGCTTGTGCTGCTCGGCCCCGATGTTGTTTGCCCTCCAGCCGCCGTTGTGCTTGTGCTGCTCGGCCCCGATGTTGTTTGTCCTCCTGCTGCTGTCGTGCTTGTGCTGCTCGGTCCGCTTGTTGTGGCCGGTGCCGCCTCAATCGCCCTTTCATACGATCGGAATGCCTCTACCTGATAGGACAGCATCACCTTATTGATCCGAGCTGTCTCTTCTGGAATCCAGAACTTCAATATGGCTGGATGCGTAGGGTCGCAATTATCTGCAAAGTTATGGCTATCGAGATTCGTAGCACCTTGAGCATAAACAGCTTCAATACGTTGCCGATCCTGCAATTCAGCAATGGTACCCGCAATATTCAAAGGGCGATTGGATATTTCAAGTTCCACATTACCTGGTTGCCCTCTCAAATCAGTTTTTCTTACATTGACCAATCTAGCAACGAAATCCTCACCCAGTTCTTCGTCCTTAACTCTGATCTTGGAGCCTGTGACAAACTTATAAATTCGCTGTCCTGTTAGCCTATGAATGTCGGATGCGGTTGTGGAATAAGTGACCCGCGGATTCTTTAATTCATTTAACAATGCTTGGCATCGTGCCATTAGGGTTTCGGGGGATTCGAAACGACGATCCACAAATATACGGGAGACAACACCGTAATTAGACTGTGAAACCGCATCTTCAATGTACGGAATTCCGCTATTAATTGATGCAAACGTAAGCTGATTTACCCCCTCACCAAAGCCTAATCCGTATAGCCGATTACAAAGTGAGGTCGGGTCCGTTGTTTTCTCAATCCCCTGCATATTTACACCATATCGAATATACGTTTCTACGGCTGGCGGCGGCTCTACTAGATTGAGTTTCCAAGGATATACCGTAGTATCGTAGCTCCACATATATTCTTCCGTGAAAGGTTTAGGCACGCTGAATAAGGCCCCTAATAGGTTCTCGTTCTCCCAGTTATATTCAAATTGCTTCGAGAATTGAACATCCCCTAGCTGCCAACGTGTCACGACCTGCTGATCTAAGATATACTGCAACACGTTCTGTGTGTGTACCCCGAGATTACCGACCGTATGAAACTGGAACATCACATCATCTAGCAGTGTGGCTAGAACATGCTCGCATTCGTAGCTTACGGTTTGACCGTCATTGCTACGCCGCATCGTATTGGGGATAATACGAAACAATTCTATACGTTCGTTTTCGTCGAAAATTTCAACATGATAAAGTGATCGACATTCTGCATTTTTGGGGTCATTAGCCGGCAATGAAAAAGATGCCCTCCACAGACTGTTTAAAGGCATCTCATATCCAATAGCAAACGCATTTTCCAACATCGCCACTTTACGCATATTGTGGTCATATACAATGATAGGTGCCTTAGGCATGATACCTCTCCTTTTATACAAATTTATCGCGGTGTGTGATCCGCATTCTCACCGTTCTAACTGTTTGATCATCAGTATATTCAATGGAATTCGTCCCAAGATTTAATTCGAAGAAATCACCTTGCAAATCTTGCAAAGCATTCTGGCCATTCTTTGTTAAAGTGAGCATTTTGGCATCAATGACAATACGATCACCTGGCTTAAACTCACCTGTAAATTCCAAAATTTCAACACGAAATCGGCCTGCAGCGAAAACAAGTTCTCCCTTGGCTTCAAGCTCAAAACTGCCGAATCGTTCCCTAAATCCGTTAAACTTTAATTCTCCGATGCTTTCTAGAGTAAACTTTGCTAGACGCTCAGCCACAGATTGAAATGTTAACTCGCTGCCACCTTCAATTTCAAAAGAAGGAGATGCGACTAAATTACCTATAACAGTTATATTTCCGGTGCTTTCAATCATAAAGCTTCCGTACACATTTGCCGTGAACACTCGATTAAACGGCTGCAAGTTAAAACTGCTTGCATTGTTAAACATACTAGCTCAACCTTACGATACCGTTATCAACCATAATAACGAATCGATCACCTGATAAAATGGTTCGAGATGTCTCAAGCGGTCCGAAACTAATTAATGATCCAGCTGTTGCTGCATCCCTGATACCGATATGCGTAATCGTCCCCCAATCCGCAGTCGCCACAGGAAACTGAATTTCCGTTGTATTCTTACTGGTTTGTTTCCCGCTTTCGGCAGCAGGTGCAGAGAATGTTATTTCCTGCCGTGCGTAATCCCCGCCGCTAACCTCGGTACCCGTATCATTTACGGTCGGGTCTGACGTATACAAAGCTAAGTAAACGGGATTGGTTCTATAGATATCATTGATCAATTCAGCCGCTTTATCATATGAGAACATGCTCATCCCTCCAATTTATATTCGTTTACGATTTTAAAATAATTTATTGTGGTGCTGCCTTCATTGACTAGTACAATGACTGGCTCGGTTCGGATCTCTCCTTCAGACAGGATCGTCGTCTGGTAAGGCTCCGTTGTAATGACGTCTTCGAAAACTTGTTCGGTACCGTACGCGTATGGATCAAATGCAATGAGCGGCAAGTTAAAGCGCCCCATCCCGACTAATCTTTCAATTGGTAATGACCCACTGTATCTGACGGTATAAACGCGATCTGAATGGACTGCAAACACAAGCTCTATAGACTTCGGCTTGCCGTAAGTATCGACTAATAGACGGGCCAATGTTTCTACAGCATATTGGAGATCACTAGCAGAACGTGTCACGAATTGGCAGTCCAAATTAAAATAACGCGGTTCCATATCCGACCCAAAATCCCAAGACCCATTCCTTCCGGGGATAACCAATGTACGATCTCTTGTATCAGGTAAGATGGGACGAACAGAACCGCGAAGTACTTTTAATCCGATATCTTGCGGCCTCACTCCACCCATTTTCAGTACACTCAAGTTCCTGTCACCCCTATCCCTCTGCCTGAATTCATTACGCCATTTTGCATAACATTAGCGACTTCTTTAGCAATCGATTTTATGTCGCTGTCATTTCTTACAACAAAGTTCGCACCAGCAAGCATTCCCTCAAAATTATAATGATTCGACACAGGTGCGGATGCCTTGGCACTTAACTGGCCTGATGGTAAGTCCACGACCTCTCCATTAATACTGTCCATAGCAGATCGAACTTTACGAGCGCTATCTGTAATCCCCTGTGCCATTCCCGCGCCTACCATTTTGCCTACTTCGTCTCTCATCACTCTCGAAGGGGAATGGATCCCAAGACCCTCTTTAAATCCATCAATGACACCATCAGCAAATCCAGTAATTTTGTTTTTCAGCCAATTGCCCATATCTTTGATCCCTTCCCACATGCCGCGGACAATATCCTTCCCAATTTCAATCATTTTACTAGGCAGTTCACTAAATAGATTTACAATTTGCTTTGTGACCTCGGGGACTTCTGTTTTGGCCGTGGTGATGGCATCTTTAATCCACCCGCGTATTTTGTCCATAACTGAAGATAATTTCGCGGCTATTTTACCAGGTAATTCAGAGAAGAATCGTATGATCCCATTGATGAATTCGGGAACTTTTGTAGTAATCCATGTCCAAAATTCAGTTCCCCAGCCTTTTATTTTGTTTAAGGCGTTGGTCATTTCTGTAGCTACTTTGCCCGGCAATGTTTTGAAGAAATTAACGACTTCATTAATGATTTCAGGAACTTCCGTTCTAACCCAGGTGAATGTATCTGAACCCCACTGCTTAATACGTTCAATAACCCCTGAGAAAAAATCGCCAACCTGTTGTGGTAATTTTTTGAATGTCTCAACGATAACTTTCCAAACATGGTTCACCCACTCGCGAAACTGCGGATTCATGTCATACAGTAATTTTAAAGCGCCAGCGATAGGGCTAGATAACATGATCAAGAGAGTGTCCCAATTCTTCTTCACCCAATCCCATACAGATACAAAAGCCTTTTTCACCGCTTCCCAAGCACTAACAAGTGCATCTCGAAAACCATCATTTGTATGCCAAAGTGTAATAATACCGGCAACCAATGCAGCTACTGCAGTAATGATTAGACCGACCGGGTTAGCTGCCATGACAACGTTGAGGGCCGCTTGAGCAATCGTCATTCCCTGTGTTGCTGCTCTCCAAGCTTTAATTGCTTTTACAACTCCTTGGACCATCGAAACGACATTCCACGTCAACATCCCTGCCCCGATGGCCACAGCTCCAGCAGCAATATTCCCTGCGTTATCAATGAGCCATGTGAAGCCGTTAACTATCGGTGTGACATCAATATTCTTGACGTTTTCAACCAGCTCTTTAATTCGTGGTATAAGCTGCTGACCGATGGGTTCAGCGATACTTGTGACTAGCTGCCGTTTTAAACCTTCAAGGGCGTATCCTAGATCGCTATATTGAATATCATTTATCTGCTGTAAGGTGTCAGCTGTTACATCGCTATGTTTCTGCACATCCCCGAGGGCCAATATCGCTGAAGCTTCTAAGTCTTCAAATTGCGCTCCGAATAATCCGACACCAATCGAATTTCGTTTTAACGGATCTTCGATCTTATTTAATTCCTTTAGTACTGTCTTAAAAGATTGTTGAGCTGCTTTACCGCCTGCAGCGAATTGGGCTGACATTTCCTTGCTGTTCAAACCAAGTTCTTCAAATGCTTCACTAGTGGATTCAGACCCGTCCTTCGCACGAATGTTAAATTCCTTAATCGCATCGCCTATTTTATCAATAGAAAAAGCGCCATCTTCGGCGCCTTGAATCAAAATATCGGTGAACTCTTCCGCGTTAAGACCAAGCGCTTGAAAATGAGGTGCGTATTCATTCAAAATATCGAGCATATCGCCATTTTTATTCGCACCGTTTTGCGCACCCTGAGCTATCAATGTAAAGGCTTCTTCAGCAGTGATGCCAAACTGCTTCATTAATGAATGAACTGCATTGATACTTTCATTGACTTCAAATCCAAACGTGTCCCTTAGCAGTAACGCTTGTTTCGTCGTGCTTTCGAGTTCTTCCCCGGTTTGTTTAGTCACCTGACGAACAGTCGCCATACTAGCTGCTACGTCTTCAATGCTGTCACCTAGATTGGAAGTATAAATCTCTTCCGCTATATCGCGAAATTCTTCCATTTCATTAGCCGATACTCCCGTTTGGGTTTGAAGTCGATTCAATGCCCTATCGGTACCATTTGCAAAGTTTAACAATCTACCAATCGCAGCAGTCGCTGCCACACCAACAGCAGTTATGCCAGCTGCTGCCGCGGTAGCTGCATTGCCGCCAATGGTTTTTAATTCGGCTGTTGTTTCCTCGAGTGCTTTATCCAAATCTTCAGTTTGTTTGGCAGCTTCAACAGATTCTTTACCCAAATTATCAAGAGCTGAAGTGGACTTGTTCATCTCTTTAAGATTCTTGTTTAATGCTTCCGTTTCTCGATTAATCCGAACTTGAAGATCCTGAGCAGCTTTACTCGTTTCCCCTTTTTCTGCGGCAACCTTCTCGTATTGTGCAGTTAAGTTGGCTATTTTCTGGCGTTGCAGATCGGTAATTTGATTGAGTGATTGAATGCGTTGCTGTAACCCTTCTTCGGATTCACCCCAATTATCCATACCTGCTGCGGCTGCTTTGAATCCAGAATCGATCACCTTGATTTGGCGGTTGAGCTCAGCGATATTCGCTTTAAAATCCGTGATATCAAGACCGACTTTACCACCAATGTCATTTTCATTTGCCATCTATTTCACCTGCCTCTGGCCCTCTCATTCTCACAACCAAGAAGGAGGATTGTTTGCTCGTAAATAAGTCTTACCTTTGATCACCCTTACATTGGGATCGTCTGATGGTTTAAATTTTATGAAAGCAAGTAAATTACAAACATCAGTTTCGTCTACTTCATGTAAAGACCATTCGTAAGATTTGCAAATATTGTGTTTTAGGCTAAGTATTGATGTTCTGTATCCTGAAGGGGAATCGTCAACTGGGAGATCCCCCGGCGTTAGTTTTTTTGCATTTCACCTGTGATGTTTTTGCACAGATCAGTAAACACCTTCATTAGTTCAGGTTGTTCGACATTTTCATTTAGTTCATCATAAGTGAATTGACCGCCAAAGACAGCTACTATAATAGCCTTCAAGTCTTTGAAAAAGGTCCTGACTTCGGAAATATTTAATTGTCCTTTTTGAAGTCCTTCTGCTCGTTCTGCAATGTCAAAAATGTTATCCATCATGCCCGTTTTCAATGAACAAACGGTAAAGGTTTTGGTTACCTCGCCCTTCGCGTCTGTAAATCTTAAGTGAACAGGTTTCATAGCATCTTCCCCTCTCTTCAATAAACAAATAAGGCGGGATTCCCCGCCTATTCACTATGCTGTTGTGAAATCCGATCCGCTGGCAGCCAATACTTGTCCATAGATATCTTTTACGCCTGCTACGGAAACAATGTATTTTGTGGCTGCGCTTAATGATTCATCAGGTGTAATAGTTAAAAGGGTCCCTGCCGCATTCCACGCTTTTTCAGCTGGAACAACATTACCGTCTGTACTGTCAATCAACGTTACTGCTTCGGTATCGATCTTGTTATTAAACGTAAGCACTACCGTATCATTGACATCGACTGCGGTATCACCATCTACAGGCGATATATTAATTAATTGAATAGCGTTAGGTGCTCCTGATGTATCTGGTGTCTGCACCTGTGTAAACCATCCTGATGCATCGAACGCTGAATCGGATGTGTCCGCAAATACACGCTTCAGAGACTTATCTTCGCCTTCAATGGACCATTCATAGGTCGTGGCAACCGCTGTATAAGTCAATTGATAGGTTCGAATATCGACGTCATTTGACTTGGTGGCTGCTTCCTCCGCGCCTCCGCTAAATGTCCCCTTCAAATACCAATAATAGCGATAATCGCTTGGACCCATGTTGTATCTGAAACCAAGTGCTAATTCAGGCGGATTAGGCTGTCCGCTATCATAGACACGCCCAGAAGCGGTATCATATGATTTACCTAGCAATCTAGCAGCAAGGCGAGCTGGAATGTTCGAAACAGTGATCGTCAGCGTTGTTACACCTTCTGATACATAGTTAAATCCCGGTTTGTTATCATAATAAGTCGGCGTGTTATTGACCTCTGCCTCTCCCGCAATCTCAGCAGCAGGTGCGAGATACTCTGGGGCCGCGGCTACGTACCCGCTTTCATCGTCACTTGTGATCTCTGCAAAATGCAGCTTATCCACACCGACAAACTCACCATATTTCTTGTCCACTTGCGATTCCTCCGTTTCTAAGACTTTCAATTTACCAATCGATTATGGTTATACGGTGCTGTAGTACCTGTAATCACACGTATAACCATAATGTCCCGTTTTTAGATCATACGGTAAATCACGACCACCAACACGCATGAAGCCAACTGGGAGCATTATATTCTTTAACACTGTGTCAGCCCCTTGTTTGATTGATGGCCGTTTACTGTAAAGATTAACCTGAACACGTATAGTCTGGCTTGTAGGTTGGTTATCAGCGAAACTATTATTCGGGCTATCAATGATCTGGTACGTAACGAATGTTTCAGGGAGCTTATCATTTTCAGCATAGGTGCCGTGTTCACGAACGGGATAATCCAGCAGCACTAGTGTGTCATATATCAGCTCATAAATGTTAGTCAACTGGCATCCCCTCCCGTTTCAAAACCTCACGTTGGATCTTCTTCACCTTTGATTTGTTAGCCTCAAAAGCATTACGAACACCCGGATCAGCTGGCTGTGTTGGTGTACCATACTCAACGAATACTGCATGCCATGCTCCAGGTGACTTCTCATCATTGATTCCAACCGTGACGCTGATCTCATTCCCGTTTTGCTGTGGCTCCGATAAGTCCACGCCTTCTAGCATGACACCTGTTCTGCGATGCTTTTCCGCCCATTGCTCAATATCGTTATAGATAGGTTTGGCACTCTCGTGAATCGCTTTTTTTACCGCATCATCGACATTCTGCCCTGCTTCTGTGATTCGCTTAAGATGTTCTTCCAATCCTGAAACCTCAAGAGAAACTGAACGACGGCTCGTGTATTTCTTGGTTCGAGCCATTAAGCATTCACCGCCCGCTTCACTTTTAAGATCAGAAACATGTTTCGCTGCTCCACATTTTCAGGTGGGCTGATGATGTCGTAAGCTAATTCCTCATTTTCATAAAGTAACAGACGGTCCTGTTGACTGATGTCTGGACGATACCACATAGTTACTTCAGCCGTATCTTCCACGACTAACGTGCCCGAGTGAGTGTTCTCAGATCCGCCCCTGCTTTTCCAGTTACAGTAATCTAGCGACGGGTCTGCATCCTCGTAAGTCAATTCAGGGGCTCCGTTGACCATTGATTCTATACGGTGTTGTACACGAACAGGTGTTGTGAGTTGTTGTACGTTGGGTCGGAACATCAAGTATCCACCTCCGGCAAGCTAACAGCCATAAGCTGTGGCATCAGAATTAATAAAAAGGCATCTGAAAATTTCACTTCACCAGGTGTCAAATTCCACAAATCATTCACCCCAACGGTCAACGTCGCAATACCTAGGTCACTTTCGAATTGATCAAGTGTGATGCCTGCGTTTAACATGTACGCTTGAACAGCAAGTACCTTCGGCAGCAACGTCGGATTCTGATACGAACCTCCAAGACCAAGTCCCTCTTTTACCTTTTGCAGTAACTCCTCAGTCGTCATAAGCTACACCAAAAGATAAATGTCTATGTCTGTTCCATTCAATGCGCTATTAAGTGTCACAGTGTTGCTTTCTAGTTCTGTTGTGCTGGTCGTCACGGTCGGCATTGTACCTTCAAGTGTATTGTTGCGATAAGCTTTCAGGACTGTGTTGTGAGCCAGTTTATACGGCAGACCCAATTTGTTACCTACCCCGATGCTGACGGTATCGGTACCGACATTCACTTCAACGGGCAAATCCACCTGTGTGATCGTCTTAAAGGCTTTGTTCCCATCAACAGTGGTTGATCCGTTCAAGGTGATTGTCTCGCTGATCTCATCACCGTTGTAGTTCGTTCCTGTGATCACGACATCCCCAGCAACCCCTGCTGCGTTGCCCTTTATCCGTAAATTTCGGGGCACAGTAGGATTAGTGATCCCCTCGACAATGGATTGTGTCTCTGCAGTTAAAGCAGTAGCTTCTAGTACCGATACCAAATCTTGTGCAACGGCTTTTTCGCCGTCGATGTGAAGCCTGACCGGGTACATTCGCTCTGCCGTTTTATTCCTGGCATCAGTTCTAACATATCCAGCATGTTTAGGCGTGTATTTACTCATCTCTTTATTCCTCCTCTAGAGAAGAGAAGAAGGGGATGCCCCTTCTTACACTTCTTCCTCGAATGTCCAGTATGTGAATGTATCTTTAGCGAACAGCGGTTTACCGCCTGAATAAACTTTACCGCGCCATACTGTCTTATCTTCGGAAAACTTCTCAGAACTGTTGGATTCTAATGTAAATGCTTCGGATTCGTTAACGATATACGTAGACAAATCACCATATAAAACTGCATCAGTATCTGGCATTTGGGACGTGAATTCAACAGGCATCCCTGCAATAAAGTATTTCACAGATCCCGGACCGCCTTCTACTGGAGTGATGGTCACAAGTGGTTTCCCTGCCGCATCCGTAAGCGAGAAGAACCGCGTGAAGAACGTGGAACGTTTCATGACCCATGTTCCTTGGTCACCATAAGGGCTATCTACGTCTGCAAGAATCTGTCCAATCTGCTCCCAATCCATAAAGGAATAGGTATGTGCAGCCGAAGGAGCAACCTTCAATGCTGTAATAATACCTTGGAAAGTAGAATCTGAAGTAGACCCATTCAGAACATAGTTTTCTAGGAGCAGCCCGATGTACTTACCGATCTCCATGGCGAGATACTGTTCGAAAGCAGGGATGCTATTGCGAAGGAGCAAATTCTTAACAATGATCGTAGCCACAACAGCTTGTTGATTTATCGTCACCTCGGTGAACTTAAAGTTGAGTGTGGCCGTACCATCACCATTATCCGTGGGTGCCTCAGCAGTACCGATAGGTAGGCTGACGTCACCTGTAAAACCAAACTTTGTGATGGCTGTGTATAGACGGCCGTATTGCTTAATGACTGAATAAACACGATCAAGCGTTGTTTGTGGAACTAGGTAATCCGCACCGCTCGTCACGCTTCCCCCGTTCATATCTGTAACAGAACGCTTTCCAAATGACATAATTTCAGCATCTTCGTCGCTTACATTGCCATTTAGGTACGAACGATAGAATGCATCGCGGTATTTTGCAGAGCTGCGGAAATTTTCTTCAGTAATTTCCCCATTACGTCCACCGCCTGAAAACAAGCCGCGTTTATTATCTTCCGGTGCATCAGCCAATTTCTCATTGATCTTATCGATCTGATCGGACAATGATCGTAATTGATCCGCAGTTTCGTTTAATTCTTCGGTCGATGCTCCACGGTGATTTTTCACCTTTTCTTTCAGAGCAAGGCGCTTTTGCTCAAGTTCACTTTTTTGCCGCTTTAGTTCGGCTGCTTCTTTTTGCGTAATTCTCATTACCTTATCCCCCTTGGGCAGCCTATAGCTGCTCGATTAGATTTATTAATGCCGCTTTCTTTTCCTCTTCCTCAGCGTCTGCATTCGCATCTACCTGTGATTCCTCTGCGATGATTAATGTTTCATCATAAGCTGGGAATGGCAGTACACTGACCTCGTAAATCGCATTGATTTGAGCGATAACATCGATTTTGTTATCCCAATCCGTAGCAATAACTGCTTTGGAATCGAAATAAAAACTCATACCATCTACCAGTTCACGAGATACGCGATCGTAAACATAATCATCCAGCCATGTGTTGCCTAGCGTTACCTCAACAAACAATCCCGTGTCATCGATCTCAAGCCGAGCATTCTTGCCCGACCTTCCGAGCACCCACGCCGTATTGTGATCCCACAACACTGGGACTGACGATAGGTCAACGCCGTCAAGAGCGTTCTTGCTGACTTTTTCCTTCCATACGCTTCCACGCCAAGGCGTACCAAGAACATCAAATAAAATAGCGTACCCGCGAAGTTTTCGCACAGATACGCCATCTATTTCCTCAGATATTGCCCGGAACCGGGAACGCTCAATATCATAATTCACTCGCCGCTTCGATTGAGACGAGAGGGGCGATAACTTGCCCTTGTTTTCATCCTTCTCCATCCGTCTCACCCCCTTTCACGGAATATATACCTGGCTCCAGTGTCTGAAAGTTTTTGCTTTCCTGATACTCGTCAAGCCGAGCCGGACCTTTCGGCAATCCTATTCGCTTACGAACCTCGTTTCTCGTCATGACCGAGGCGAACAGCATCTCTTTGTAGAATGTCGTACGAGCTGATAACGTACTGATTTCAAGATCCACGAGTTCAGCAAGGACTTTATTGTGATGCGCCATTTCCGTATTCGTAAACAGCTTGTATGTCGTTTCTTCTTCGATCTGATACACAATTGGCGTAATCGTGTTGTTGATAAACTGCTCAATTTCAATCTCAGATGCGCTATGTGTGAAGATCGCCCTACTCCCACCAAAATAGGTATATAAATAATCCACGACAGCATTTAGAACTTCCTTGTTCAACGGTTGAATTTTCAAGTCTAGGTTGTGTACCTCGTATTCAGGTCCAACCATACCAAAACCTGTGGTATTCTCTGAGGTTAAGAATAAATCTTTGAACTCCTCCAATTTCTTTTTCATGTCGCTGCCTTTGAGCTGCGACTTGTTAATCAGTAACGCAGCAATTCGCTGACTATTCTTACTGTCATTGACCGCCTGCGTCTGGAGTGTATTGACAACCTCCATATATCCGCGTGTCGCCTGCACCACCGCTCCGCCCGTTTGAGTTGGAAAACGCTGGAGATGAATAATGTCGTCATAATAGAATAGCCCCTTGTTTCCAGCGGCCGGAAACCTAATGACAACACGGCCATCCTCGTCTTGTCCGAATTCATGCTGCCCGAATGGCAGGGGATAAATAGCCCTCAACATACCTCGATCGTCCCAATCTGGAAACATATAAACGTTATTTGCTAGTAGCAATCGCGTTGTTACATAGGTCCAGAACACTTGAGGCGACTGTAGTGGATTAGCTCGCTTACTCAGCACGTATTGTATTCGGCTATTCATCGTTTCAATGTTACCGTGTTCGTCCGCTCTAGCATGATAGAACGGAACACTACCAACCTTCTCGGCAATAAAATTGATTGCTGATCTTATTTCTGGCGTATCATATAGATTTCGACCGAAACTCATGAGCGGCATTCCTCTTTGCAGTAGGTCAATAATCTGTGCCGCCGTTATGGTTTCATCTTTTGGGGGTCGAAATACGTTTGTTATTCTTTGCCACACACCCAAAACTACCACCTCTTTATGGCTGATATTCTTCAAACATATCGGCCACTTTTTTGTAGGCTATATAAGCCATTAAAAAAGACACGTATCCATCAATACGCGCCCTACTCTTAGCTTTATCCGGCTGTATGTTATTGTTGGCATCAATTTTTGCTGCCGTATTCGTCACACACCAACGGAATAATCCGTTGTGTCTGCTGAATTCAACGATCTTGTCACAGAATAGTGTCCGCGTCTCCTTCATTGGCTGGCTAAGCGATTTTGCTCCTTGGGCAACAGGGAATGTTACACCTCGATCATTAGCATCTTCTTTCGGAAAACCATTCTGTTCCATTTCGTCAACCCAATCTCCACCGTGCCACCGGTCGAATCCTATTTTCCAAAACGTGACCTGATATGTTTCAACTAATTCTACAAACCAAGCCGTTACATCTGATTTTTTAACCATCCCACCTTCACAGATATGCAGTAGTTCGCGGTTAAGCGGATCAGATGCAGCTGTTCTTGTAAAGCTTTCATATGCCATCTTATCCGCTTTACTGTTCTGTTCAATACGTTGACGAGCAATAAAGTACTTCTGAAAAACGCGCAACTTACCATTCATCGGCACAATTACTGTCGCGCAACATAAGTCTGTGGTTTCGGCCATATCTACTCCACCAACTGCATATTTATCCCGAATCATATCAACCGACATATCTCTAGCGCATCCATCGACTTGAAGTAAATCGAAGTATACAACACTGGACCCGCTGGCCCTGTTCAAATGCTTTGCCAAGAAACTCGGCATCTGTGCGGGATCTTCGACCGCCTTCTGATACTCACCTTCTAAATAACTCATTGTCGGACGACCACTGCTCATTCCTGGATTGGCTTTGATCCAACAGGTACGGTCTGACGGATCATCGCTATCATCAATACGGAATATCATCGGGAAAAGGCGTTCTTTACTTTGCCCGGTGAGGACCTTCTGGCAACGTTCCAAGATACTATCGAATATTCCTTCCCTAACAAAACCAAATGTGCTAATGATAACTCCAAGTGGCTGTGCCCGGGCACCGACCGCCGATGAGAAAACATCGTATGTGTTACGCTGTGTAATCGCGTGACACTCATCAATGATATAACCGTGTGGATTCAACCCGTCCTGCGAATTGCTGTTTTTACTCCCCGCTTTCATATAACTGTTTGTTGGCAGGAATTGAATGATTTCCGAATTGTCCTTGTCTCGCTTTGTACGCCAGTATTTTCTAGGATTTTCATACGGTGTTAATACGTCACTTGTTAACAGGAAACTTTTCGCGTTGTCATACACGATGCCGGCCTGCGTCTTCATTGTAGCTAAGCACCATACTTGAGCTGCTGCTTCACCATCAGCCATGAGCAGGAATAGCCCGATCGCGGAAATGTAGAATGATTTCCCCCACTTCCTCGATACAAACAAAACCAACTCTCGGAAATAACGGACCTCCATTTCAAGTTCTTCATCAAACATTTTGAAACCAAACACACATGCTGCGATATACTTCTGTTCCAACGTGAGTTCGAAAGGTTCGCCAGCCCATCGTCCCTCTCTATGTTGCATAAACGAGCAAAATTCAATAAATGCTTCTACATCAGTCGGATCGTAAAACACATCCTTCCTCTGCAGGAGGTCTTCTACTAGCTTCATAAGCGCCTTGATGTCGTTACCATGATTCTGAGGTTCCCGTTTTACGTATTGATGCCATTCGTGAATATACTCGGGGGCTCTAGCCATTTTTTTTCAGTCCTTGTGATTGCTTACGGTTCATAATTCTTTGGAATGGATCTGTTTCGTCCTTCTTCTTAGCTCCTTCTGGGATCAACTCGGTTATCTGCTTGCAAGCGGCCGTATAGTTTTTGATCGTTGTATTGTATACGTTAACAGCTGGCCTCTGCCGATCATACGTTGAGTCTCCTTGTGTGAATTTCTCGACCTCGCCGTTAGCATTGATATCCACCTCTAAATCTTCAAGCGTAATAGTCATAAAGGCGACCCGCTTAAGTAATCCATCAGCTGCAGCAAGCTGTTCTTTGGTCAAAGGTTTCAATAAACGCTTAAGACGGTTATATTCGGTCCTAATTCTTTCTTCTCTTGTCTTATTGTTTGACATCTCTTTAAAGTCACTCCTTTCATCCCAAAATTGCCAAACGATTGGCATTTTGGGAGGGGGCTATAAATTTCACCCTCGAGTAAATTTGCAGCTCCCCTCTACGGTTACCCGATGCTGCTAGTATATTTTGACCCCGGGGGGGATCAGTCAGGAGGCGATAGAAAGCTCTGCAATCCTATGCTTCTATCATGTTTGTGATTATGACAATCAGGGCATAACAGCTGTAGATTACTAGGATTGTAGGCTATGTTCCAGTCATGTTTGTTAGTGTCGGTCAGCTCTATGATGTGATCAACCTCACGACCTTTGGTGACCTTCCCCTTCTTCTTGCATGCTTCACACAATCCATTGGCTCGAGATACAGCAAATCGTCTGACCTTCTTCCATTCTGGATGGGCATAAATTTCAGGATGTCTTGCCACTATTTTCACCCTCAATAAATGGTAATATATAGCAATTAAGTTAGACATAACGGACATTCTGTTCAACTGAGATAAGAGCCGAAATCCATTGTTATTACTAGGCTCATCATTCTTTTTCAAAAACAGTTAGACGTATGCGCAATGTGTCTAACTCACACCAATTTAAAGTGTTTCATCGCACTGTCCATCGTTTCCTGAAGTTCGCCAATATAGCGTAAAGTGATCTTCGGAGCTGAGTGGTTAAAGTGATTCATTAGCAATGCTACGTCTTTAAATTTCTTGTAATGAAAGTAGCCAAATGTCTTTCTAAGCGTATGGCAGCCGATTTCTGTGAGGTTGAACTCCTCCGCAATGTTTCTCATGATGTTGTATGCTTGGCCGCGTCCGATCGGCTGATTAATCCCTTGTCTTGATAAGAATAAATATTCGTAAGGTTGTCTACCTTCGATATATGCCTTGAGCTCGCGCCTAAGCTCAGTAGTCATCATGATCCGTTTTTCTTTCTTCGTTTTTCGTTCACGGATGGATATGTGAGTTCCAGTTACATCCCTTACACGCAGCCGCAAAATATCACTCACACGGAATCCTGTATTGCAACCTGTCAGCACAAGCATATAATTCCTAGTGTTTGTTCGTTTTAAATAATCCAAGATATCGGCTAGTAGCTCGGAATCTGTAATAGGTTGTACCGTATTCACTCTTCCATCCCCCCTCTCATGAAAACTTCAGTGAAAAATCCCAAGCGCTTAGAAATTTTATTTTTTATTCAAAATATTAAAGCCTCAGCTGTAAAACCGAGGCTAGTTTTATCTATTCGATTCATCCCCTCTGCATCAACTCAGAGTATCTGGGTTAATGAACAAGGGACGAACCCTTGTTATTCAAGAGGGAGTCTAACCCTCTTTCCTCGCACCATACCAATGCAACGAGCGCTAAAGTAGTGGTTGCCCATCTACCCAAGCATAGCCGAGTGCCAACATATGATAAAGGTACAGTTGGCATCACCTGAGCTCAATATTTCAAACTCTTTATGATTCCACTGTACCTTTAATTGTTTAGGATATAACTGGCAGAGTTCCGTCGATTTACCGTCATATTCTGCCCTTGCATAAAAGTAGGGTTTCCGCGACAGATTCAATACCTTTGATTAGTTTGCGATCTACTGTCCTGTCGTCCATCTTAGATTGAAAATTTAATACAGTCAACTTATGAGAATGTCCTTCGATAAATCGATACGTTACAACTTCCCGCACATCAGGATCAATAATAATGTTTACAGCTCTCTCTATTTCAGACATAACTCTTTTGCTTTCTTTAAGCGCTAGTATCTCATTTTCTGTTAGAGGTTCTTCACTAGCTTCAAGCTCATCTCGCAATCGTTTTGTTTTTTTATATTTGCGGAGCTTGTTTTTTGCCTCGATGATATCTTGCTTTGATGCTTCAGGAAATAAATTTATCTGTCCTTCTTTTGTTTCGTCAATTAATTGAATTTCCATATTCCCTCACCATTCCCCTCATGGTATCATTAAGGAATAGGAATGTACGTTTCGATTATCCCCCTACGGATCAGGTAGGGGCTTTTTTTATATTTAAACACTCTTAGCTAATTCTTGAGCATTGAGAAGCTTAATCAGTTTTACTAATACCCCGATTAGCTGGATTGTTTCTACCTCTGCATGCTGGTAGTTCTTCTTTTGAACGGCATCCCAAACTTCTTCGTATTCTTCGTCTATAGCATCCCTGGCTTCAGCAATATCTGCAAATGATTCACCGTGAATGCCGGCTGCTCGCTTCATTTCTTTTTGTACTAGAAGTAGCACATCTTGAAGTTCCATTGAAGATAAGTCTATATGGACATCATTCATACCATCCCATAGTCGTCTTATTTCATCCGCTTTTTCAAACAATTCTTTTCGCAATTTTGGCGTTAATACGATCTCGGCCGCTTCTTTAACATGATCTACACCTTTGAAGTATGCGTCAGAGTGTACTTGGTTCATCCAATCCCAGAACCGGTCATTGGTTAG
>CAYUSG010000067.1:0-19411 GCA_964447355.1 uncultured Paenibacillaceae bacterium | reverse complement strand
CCATACGATAGGGGTTTGTTCAAGCTGTGGCGGGAGCGGAAAAGTGCCTGTTCAGCCGATGTTTTAAGTTTTGGAAAAAAATAAAATTGCCATAAATCTATCATTGTGGTAGAATTCATTATTGAGTGTGCGCTGATTCGCATGCTATAACCGCACGGATCGGGTCGGAACGAAGTACGGAGGGTTATGACAACCGGATGTCACCTGGATTTGGCGAGTCTGAGACATGAGGGAGGTGCAACGATGTACGCAATTATTGAAACAGGCGGCAAGCAATACAAAGTTCAAGAAGGCGATGTTCTTTATATCGAGAAATTGAATGCAAACGAAGGCGAATCCGTAACGTTTGACCGTGTTCTAGCTGTTAGCAATAACGATGGCCTAGTGACTGGAACTCCAGTTGTCTCCGGTGCAAGCGTGACTGCTAAGGTAGAAGCACAAGGTAAAGCTCGCAAAATTCTAGTTTACAAATATAAAGCTAAGAAAAACTATCGCCGTAAGCAAGGTCACCGTCAACCATTCACTAAAGTTGTGATTGAGAAAATTCAAGGTTAAGGGGCTTTGGTCATGATCAAGGTTACGATTGAACAGCGATCGAGCGATCAATCGGTAGTAGGATTTACAGTTGACGGCCATGCTGACTTTGATGAATCAGGCAAAGATATTGTATGTGCCGGAGTGTCGGCGGTAACAGTCGGTGCGGTTAACGCGGTAGAAGCTTTACTTAACATCTCGATGGAAGCTAACATGAAAAGCGGCTTGCTGCAAGTACTCGTGCCTCATGATTTGGACCGCTCTACTTGGGATCAGCTTCAATTGATCTTAAACACCATGATCGTGATGCTGCAAAGTATTGAACAATCATACGGACAGTATATAAACATTACTTTTAAACAAAGGAGGTAGACACCATGATGTTAAAATTGGATCTTCAATTATTCGCTTCCAAAAAAGGGGTCGGATCCACGAAGAACGGTCGTGACAGCATTGCAAAACGTCTTGGAACAAAGCGTGCTGACGGTCAATTGGTGAAAGCAGGCAACATCCTAGTTCGCCAACGTGGAACAAAAATCCATCCTGGTAACAACGTTGGTATCGGTTCTGACGATACGTTGTTCGCTAAAGTGGAAGGCGTTGTGAAATTCGAACGTTGGGGTCGTGACCGTAAGAAAGTTAGCGTCTACCCAGCTGATGCAGTTGCTCCAGTAGCGGCTACAGTAGAAGGTTAATATAACGCAAAAACACACAGCCTGGTCGGGAATTCCCTGCCAGGCTTTTTATTTGTATGGGTGCAATGGATCTAAGGTGAAGTTTTCCAGTGAACGTGATATACTGCATAATGGAATATACATAGGACGGGGAAGAAACGGAGTAGGGGACTATGAAACGATTGAAGCAGACGCGGCTCATCTTCTTGATACTGCTTCTTGGTATGCTAGGGGCTAACCTTGGGCTGGATGGAGCAGCAGAAGGCCTGACTACAGCGGGAGTGCTCATCATAGGTGTCATCATCACAATCATTCAAACGAAATTATATCGGATGCAAATGGACGAGGAGGCTTGCAGGGCAAGAAATCAATTTTTGAATACATTGAATATTCACCGGCACGACTGGATGAATGATCTCCAAATCATCTATGGGTATGTTCAATTAAAAAAGGTTGATAAATTACAGGCAAGTGTGGAAAAAATAAAAGATAGACTTCACCAAGACAGCAAAATTGCAAAATTAGGGAACGCGGAATTCAGTCTTTTCCTATATGATTATCGGAATCACAGCTGCCATTATGATTTGGTAGTAGATGTTGATGAGGCTTGGGAGGCTGATCAGGTTAGAGATTTAGGGCTGTTACAGGCATTAACCAAAAATGTTTTAGAGGCGTTTGCTTCCGCGGCTAAATCGTTGTTAGATGTTGAGAACAAGCTGATGATTACGCTAGTTAACGACCCTTCGGGTATCTATTTGGAAATAGATTATGAAGGGGGTCTGGAATCAGGCGAGTTAAAGCAGCAGCTTGAGACACTCAAACAACAGTTTGATCGTAGCATCGAATGGCCTGATGTCGATATAGATGATAAGCATGCACAAATTACAATTAGCGTTCCAACGAACGCTTAATGGGGTGGACGAGCAGTGTTTTTAGATAAAGCCAAGATTTATGTAAAAGGCGGCGACGGCGGCGATGGTTTGGTTGCGTTTCGTCGAGAGAAATACGTGCCTGAAGGAGGTCCTGCAGGGGGCGACGGCGGTCACGGCGGTGATGTGATATTCAAAGTGGATGAGGGTTTAAGGACGCTAATCGACTTTAGATATCAGAAGCACTTTAAAGGGCAGCGGGGCGAAAAAGGCCGCAATAAGAATCAACATGGTGCCAATGCTGAGGATACGATCATTAGAGTTCCGCCGGGGACAGTTGTCATTGATGATGATACGAAAGAAGTCGTCGCAGATATGACACGTAACGGGCAAGAGGTGATCGTGGCGAAGGGCGGCAGAGGCGGCAGAGGTAACACTCGTTTTGTCAGCCCTAATAATACAGCCCCAGCTATAGCCGAGAATGGTGAGGAAGGACAAGAACGTTGGGTGGTCCTAGAACTTAAAGTTATGGCCGATGTTGGGCTGGTTGGATTTCCTAGTGTAGGGAAATCAACGTTACTGTCCGTAGTGTCGGGGGCTAAACCGAAAATTGGTGCGTATCACTTCACGACCATTACACCCAACTTAGGCGTAGTGGATGTAGGAGATGGACGAGCGTTCGTCATGGCGGACCTTCCAGGGCTTATTGAAGGAGCGCATGAGGGAGTAGGTCTGGGCCATGAATTCTTAAGGCATGTCGAACGGACACGTGTCATTGTTCATGTGGTGGATATGTCGGCAACAGATGGCAGAGATCCTTATGAAGATTGGGTCAAAATAAATGACGAGCTTAAGCTGTATAATGAAAAGCTGATGGAGCGGCCACAGGTGATTGCAGCGAACAAGATGGACGTACCAGAAGCGGCCGACCATTTAAAGCAATTTAAAGAAAAAATTGCAGCCCATGGCGATTATCAAGTGTTCGAAATCTCAGCTGTTACGAAACAAGGGATACAAGAACTGCTCTACAAAGCAATGGATTTATTAGAGCAAATTCCAGCTGAACCCCTTGTTGAAGAAGTCGAACAAGTTGAAGAGCGTAAGATTTACCGCTATGAGAAGCAGGATGAACAGGAGTTTTCCATTAAGCGGGATAATGAAGCTTATGTTGTGGACAGTCCAAGCATTGAGAAATTCATTAAACGCACCAACTTTGGCTCTCACGATGCCCAGATGCGTTTTGCTCGTATTATGCGAAAAATGGGTGTGGATGCAGCGCTTCGAAAAGCGGGTGCTTCTGATGGGGATACCGTGCGTATCGGAGATTTTGAATTTGAATTTCTGGACCACGAATAAAGCGATAAATGAAAACCCTAAGCTATTAGATATGCATGGTTCGTCATGCAATTGGCTTAGGGTTTTGCTTTTTTCTTATAATGAATCATCAAGGCGGAGGATGATCTGTTCAAGATGCATTTTCATAGTAAGCAATCTGTTATCGTCGAACAGTCTGGACATAAATGTGAAGCATATGATATAAAATAACGGCATCGCTGTAGAATGCTCTAAACCTATTAACATTTGGATGACAAATAAGAAAATAGCTGAAAAGCAGATGAAAATTAAGCTTCTGTACTTTAATAACCTGCCATATGAGTGGACGTTTATTGACGTATCATGAACATCAATACGGTGATGTTTTAACACTTTTCCAGGGATGCCCACAGTCATTGTGTTGTCCTTTACTTGCGTGTTGTATCCTAAATCAATAAGTGCATTGTTGATTTGCTCTAACCTTGTCAATGGATCGGATATTTGTATCTCGATGGCTTGATTCAGCTTTTTGATCAGATGATGATTTGAAGAAAGTTGTTCAATCTGGACTTTTAGTGGATTTACATAGTCTTTGTCAACATACCACGCTATGAATATGAATAATGCAAATAAGACAATTTGCTCCCATTCCCAGGTCACAGCATATATTGCAGTGAATGCGGCTATGATCAGAATCCAGAAGATGAATTTTACCCACCGCTTAACATTTGAAAATAAACCGTAAGGTCGCACGCTGAGTTTATCCTTTTCTTCAACGATGATTAAATGCTGATATTCTTTGTATGGGTGATAGACAATCAGACCGTGTTCCTCCACCCTTGTTTCGTAGCTTAAATACGTCAATGTGTGTTGAAGTTGCTCTAAATGGTTCAATTCTCACCTTTCCTTTCTTGAAATGAATGCGTTATTGTGCCAATCAACATAATACCTTTACACTCCATATTTTGTAAAGTATCCCAACTGTAATGATTGCTATGAAAAGATTTGTTAGTTTGATTGGATAATGCACATACATTAGCAGGACAAGCTGTTCAATTGCCTATTGCCCTTCATGGAACATTACGATATAATGTCCACTATATAAGAACAACAGTCTCTCTGGAGAGGACGATGGATACATGTTTGAATCCAAAGACATACGGTCTTCTGAACAGAAGGATGGTGTTGAAAGGTATTATTTAGTACGTGATGATATTTTACCTGAAGCGCTTCTCAAAACGATCTGGGCCAAGGATTTGTTAGCTCAAGGAGAGGTTAAGACGATTCATGAAGCTGTTGAGAAGGTTGGTATTAGTCGAAGCGCCTTCTATAAGTACAAAGATGGAATACACTCCTTAAGCAAGCTGGAAAGGGAGCGAATCATCACGATATCTATGGACCTTCAGCATCGCTCCGGCATTCTGTCCAAAGTGCTGGCCACGGTTGCTGATTCGGATGGCAATGTGCTGACTATCCATCAGACGATTCCGCTGCAGGGCATGGCCAATGTCGTTATATCAGTTGATACTGGGAAAATGGGAGATACCATACCGGTAATGTTGGATGCATTAAGAAGTATTGAAGGTGTGTACCGGGCTCATCTCATTGGGCAAGGATAATAGATAATAGATAAGTTACGGGGGTATTAAGATGAAGCCAATTAAAGTAGGTTTATTCGGATTAGGCACGGTGGGGACGGGAGTGGTCCGTATTGTTGAGGGGCACCAAGCCGATTTAGAACGCCAAATCGGTTCACCGATTGTCATCGAGAAGGTGCTCGTTCGGGACAAACATAAAGCCCGTGGCATACATGTGGACGACTCCAAGGTGACTGAGGATCCATATGAGATTATTAACGATCCTAATATTGATGTTCTGATCGAAGTGATGGGCGGGGTAGAGACGTCTAAAGCTTTTATTCTAGCTGCGCTGGAAAAAGGAAAACAGGTCGTCACCGCGAATAAAGATTTAATGGCTTTGCATGGATCGGAAATACTGTCAAAAGCAGCTGAGAAAAATTGTGACGTCCTATACGAAGCAAGTGTAGCAGGCGGCATTCCTATCTTGCGCACATTAGTTGAAGGCTTCTCCTCTGATCGAATTACTAAGATTATGGGGATTGTGAATGGCACAACGAATTATATGCTGACCAAAATGAGCCATGAAGGTGTATCCTATGCAGATGTGCTGAAAGAAGCACAACAACTTGGGTATGCAGAGCAGGATCCGACTTCTGATGTTGAAGGATTGGATGCAGCATACAAAATGACAATACTTGGCACATTAGGTTTCAGATCCAGCTTATCTATGGATGATGTTGAGGTGAGCGGGATCTCGGGTATTACTCAAGAAGATATTCAATACACTAAACAACTCGGTTATGAAATGAAGTTGCTTGGCATTACTGAACGGCAAGATGATTTCATTAGTATTGGTGTTCAACCTACATTAGTGAAGAAAACACATCCGCTCGCTTCGGTTAACGGAGTGTTTAATGCCGTGTATGTGTATGGTGAAGCCGTTGGTGAAACGATGTTCTACGGTCCGGGTGCAGGAGAAATGCCAACAGCAACATCGGTTGTAGCAGACCTGGTAGCCGTAGCCAAACACATTAAACTTGGAATAAGCGGCCGGAGAAGCTTTGCACCTTATAATGAGAAGAAAATGAAAACAGATGAGCAAATTGCTTACCGTAACTTCTTAAGATTTCGTGTTGCGGACCGTGCTGGCGTCCTGGCTCAAATTACACAAACGTTTGCCAAGCATGATGTGAGCCTTGAATCCTTGTTGCAGCAGCCCAATCCGAACGAACCGGAGGCTGAAATTATTATCATAACACACGATGCCACGAAGGCGAACATGAACAGGGTCCTTAAAGAATTCGATTCCCTAGACGTGGTACGTGAAGTGAAAAGTGTGTATAGAGTAGAAGGTTAATGTAAGGATTTAAGAACATAAGACATTATTAAAGGAGTTTATTAACTATGAGATACCTTGGATTGTTAGAACAGTACAAAGCTTACTTACCGATTAACGATAAAACCCCAAAGCTTAGTCTGCATGAAGGCAACACGCCGTTAATACGGGCTGAACGTTTATCAAATCAGTTAAATTTAGATATTTATTTCAAGTATGAAGGCCTTAATCCTACAGGCTCCTTTAAAGACCGTGGGATGGTTATGGCAGTGGCCAAAGCTATGGAAGAAGGCAGCAGCACAATTATGTGTGCATCAACAGGGAATACCTCGGCGGCAGCGGCAGCCTATGCAGCTCGTGGCGGATTAAACTGTATCGTTCTTATCCCGAACAATAACATTGCATTAGGTAAACTGGCTCAAGCTATTATTTACGGCGCAAAAGTTATTGCGATCGAAGGTAACTTTGACCGTGCGCTTGAAATTGTAAGAGAGATTACAGCGAAACATCCAATTACCTTAGTAAACTCCGTTAATCCTTATCGCCTAGAAGGGCAGAAAACAGCTGCATTTGAAGTGGTTGATCAGCTCGGTGATGCACCGGATTTCCTTGCTATTCCTGTAGGTAATGCAGGTAACATTACAGCTTACTGGAAAGGGTTTAAAGAATATCATGGTTTGGGTAAAGCGAAGCAGATGCCGAAGATGATCGGGTTTGAAGCAGAAGGCGCGGCAGCCATCGTCAAAGGCGAACCTATTAAAAACCCTGAAACTGTCGCTACTGCTATTCGCATCGGCAACCCTGCAACTTGGGATGGTGCAGTGAATGCAGCGAAGGATTCCGGCGGGCAAATCAACTTCGTTACAGACGAAGAGATTTTACATGCTTATCGTACCATCGCGGCTCAAGAAGGCGTGTTCGCAGAACCAGCATCAGCTGCCTCCATAGCTGGAGTGATGAAGCTTCACAAGGAAGGTTACTTTAAAGGTGGAGAAAAAGTCGTTTGCGTCCTTACAGGCAACGGATTAAAAGATCCTAACAATGCTATCCAAAGTGTCAATGCAGATCCACTCGTTGTAGAAGACACTGAAGCAGCTGTCATGGAAGCCATTCAGAAGCTTGAAGGTGGTCAGTGATGAGCAGTTCAAAGGTACGTGTTAAGGTGCCAGCAAGCACTGCTAATTTAGGACCGGGCTTTGACACGTTGGGTTTAGCCTTAAATTTATATGCCTATATAGAGATGGACAAGGCAGAAACAACGAGCATTCATCTCTATGGTGAAGAAATGGAAGGGATACCGCAGAATAAATCAAATTTGATTTATAAAGTAGCCCAGAAGGTATTTGATCGTGTCGGGGTTGATATCCCTGAGCTTGAAATAGCTATGTATAGCGATATTCCACTAACTCGCGGTCTTGGAAGCAGCGCTTCGGCGATCATCGGTGCCCTTACTGCAGCCAATGCATTGATTGGCTCCCCGTTGTCAAATGATGAGCTTTTCCAAATTGCAACAGAGATGGAGCAGCACCCTGATAACGTAGGTGCTTCCTTATTCGGGGGCTTAATTGTAGCGTTCTGGGATGACGTTCGAGCGGAGTATATTCGAATTACACCTGATCCTAAGCTTGAGGTCCTTGTTGCGATACCTCAATTCCAGCTGAGTACAGAGAAGGCACGACATGTGCTTCCTGAACAGATCCAAATGAAGGACGCGGTATTTAATGTCAGCCATGCGTCCTTGCTAGTAGCAGCTCTTTGTACAGGTGATTCAGCTATGATCGCTAAAGCGATGAAAGATAGACTTCATCAGCCTTACAGAGCTTCTCTCATTCCCGGCATGGAAGAAATTCTCGATGAAGGCGTTCATCATGGCGCATTAGGAATTGCTTTGAGCGGTGCAGGTCCGACATTGCTTGCGCTTGTAGATCGAGAGAGCACTCAGAAAGAAGAGCTGGAGCAATTTCTGTTGGATACATTAAAGCAGCACGATATTCCGTGTAAGCTAATATGGTTAAAACCTTGTCTAGATGGGGTACAGGTCTTAACTCCAACGGATGCGGATTTTGCATTTCTAGACCGTATAAAAGGAGAAGTTCGAGCATGAAACGCATAGCATTCCTAGGTCCTGAAGGTACCGTATCCGAAGAATCAGCCGAATATTTTGTTGCAGATCGACCTAGTGATTTGATTCCGTATAAGTTAATATCTCAAGTATTCCAAGCTACAGCTGCTGGTGAAACCGATTATAGCGTCATTCCGATTGAGAATACGATCGAGGGATCGGTCAGCTTGCATATTGATTTATTGGTGCACGATTATGATATACCCATTCAAGCTGAATGGATTTATCCATCGATTCAGAACTTGATGGTTTCGCCAGAGTTCCAAGATGCATCGGAAACTGAGATCTTCGCGAGTATACGGAAAATCGTCACACATCCCGTTGTGTTCACCCAATGCGGGCAGTTTATTAAAGCCCATTTACCCCATGCAGAGCTGGAAAGCGTGAGCAGTACAGCTGAAGGTGTGCGTACAGTTAAGCATAACCCTGGACAAGGTATTGCTGCGATCGGCACGAAGCTTGCAGCTAAGAAATATGGCCTTCATATTGTAAAACGTAACGTACAGGATCATAACAATAACTTTACCCGATTTGTTCTAGTAGGTAAGGAACCTTTGTTAAATGTATCCCGGCAGCATATGAAGACCAGTATTCTAATAACGCTGCCAGAGGATTATCCGGGCGCCCTTCACCAGGTGCTATCGGCATTCGCGTGGAGACGCATCAACCTAACGAAGATCGAATCGCGACCGACGCGACGTAAGTTAGGCAGCTATTATTTCTATATTGATATTCTCGAAACGTTAGATTCTGTGTTGTTACCTGCTGCGATTGCGGAAATTGAAGCTATCGGGTGTCAGGTTAGAATCTTAGGTTGCTATCCTACGTTCCAATATGTTCAACCAACTGAATCCTAAATCGATCGATTCGATTATTCATTCACGAAAACCTACGCTTTGCGAAGCTAGGTTTTTTTGGTCTTTTTGCCGAATTTAGATGTCAAATGCCTATTAGGTGCATAGGATATAGGGAATGATCTGCGTGAATTTGAAGGAGGTTTATACAGCAGTGAAAATTTATATTGTGAAAAAAGGCGATACACTTTACAAACTATCTCAAACATATAATGTTGATTTAGATCAATTAATCGCTATGAACCCTTTGATTGCAGACCCCGATTATCTGGTTGTTGGTTTGAAGGTCAAAATTCCAGATCCTGCACCTGTAGAGTTGTCACCTGATTTAATCCAACATACACATACGGTCAAACAAGGGGACAGCTTATGGAAATTAGCTAAAGCATGGGGTGTCCCTCTACAGATGATGATTAAGGCTAATCCACATTTAAAAAGCCCCCATGCCTTATTAACAGGAGAAACAGTATACATTCCAGACATGGAGAAAGTGATGGCTGCATCGCAGACGGCAGAGCAAATTTCAGAACCCGTTGAAATGCAAAATACAGGTATTTCCGATGAGGCACCGTCCCAGAATGTTGAGATGCTTGAGGAATCGCAATCAGAGATTGAGATGGACACATCAACCCTCGATGATTTGCCAGCAATGGATACAGGCGAGGTGAATGCTCCAGTGGAAAAGCCAAGCAATGAGGCTGGATCAATCCATGAGGGCGGGGTATCTCCTATGGACGTACAGGTTCCTACGGGAGAACAAGAGCAATTGGCACCTGACTTATTCCAGCCTTTTCAAATTCCAGCAACTGAAGCTTTTGATTGGAACCCTGGGGTAAACATGAACATTCCTATTGAAAATCTTGGTGCTTCAGATGTTAATACGAGCGCGCCTCCTCAACAAGGATACGAGCAAGCGGCTGAGAACGCACCTTGGATGAATTCAATGCAACCTATGCAAGTTCCAGATATGATGGCTTCGGCACCACTTGGCGCCATACCGAGTTGGTTTGATCAATTCCACACGGGTTTTAATGCAGCTGCCCATGCTTATGCGAATTTGGATGCTCAGGCGAGCTTTAATACTTCAGCAAACTTCTATGCATTATCCGGTCCGGATATGATGACACCGTATATGGCTGCTCAAGCTGCAAATGAAGGGATGGCGTATGTTCCTCAGATGTATCATCAGCAGCCTGTTGATGCTTTATACGGAATGCCAAGCTGGGCTTATCCGAACACAATGGATCTAGGTTATGGACAACAGCCATGGATGCATCAGGCGCCGCATGGAGATTGTGGTTGCGGGGGCGCCAAGCCTCGAGTGAGAAGCCAAGAACGTTATGCGATTACTGCCAAGAAAGCGCACACGGAAAGTTCAGATGAAACTGCCAATGAAGCAAATGAAGATGCTGCTCGATCCGAGGTGGTTTCTAAAGCAAAGAAAAAGCCAAAAGCTCAAGTGAAAAGCCAAAAGAAAAAAACAGTATCTCATAAGCCTATCGTGCGCAAACAGGGCAACCATCCATGGATAAATGCTTAGCTTAGAGTGCGAATAAGTGAGGATTTTGCAAAATTCGTAAGTAAAAAATGTATATTCCCTTGTGATTGTGGTAATTCTAGTAAAAAACCAGTGACAGAAGGGGATATCATTGATTGTTTCAAGGTTATTTAAGCGATTGAAAAAACAATTAAGGCGCAGGAAATTGCGAATTAACTTGGGTATAGGGGTAGTACTGCTGTTGGGTGTCTCCTTATGGCTATTATTGCAAACGGAGAACGTCATGGACACTAAACTTTCCGAGGATCAGGCCGTGTTCAATCCAATAAATTTGGAGGAAACACAAACCGCCCAAAAGCTAGGACATCCATCGCAAACTATTTCAGAGATAATGGATGTAATTAAGCAAAAAGACCAACCGCTTGATGTGGAGGTTAAATCGATTTATGTGTGTGGGGAAGAGAACATAAAGCTAGAACAACAGCGCCCCGATCAAATTATTGCGTTATTGGAGGACCCTGCTGTTAAGCATGTAAACCTTCATGAAGAAGGTTACTTACAGGTGGAGAAACATATTTCGGACTTGTCTCCTGAATGTAAGGCAAATGCCTATATAGGGATTGATGAAGCAGGCAATCTTACCTTATTTGATGGCTTGCCAGGCCAAGAGAAGGTCATCCGTACTTTTTTTCAGATGAATATTGAATATTTGGAAAGCAGTATCCCTAGACAGACGATAGAACAGCTGTATAAAGGGATTAAAGTGACTGATTTAGCAGAGTATAACAGTGTGATATCTACATTTAGTGATTATGCGGTTGAAGACTCTGAACAGGTTATGAGCTCTCCATAAAAGCATAAGAAGTGGTGCTGCCTCGGCTCCGAATTGGAGTCGGGGTTTGCAGTACTGTAAATATAGAATTCGACGGTCTCTTGGATGCTTCAAGCATTTAGAGGCCGTTTATTTTTATACGTTTATATAGATTGGAGCTTTGAGGTTCTGTTATAATGAATGAGGAATACATATGTTCGCTATTTTTAGATAGGAGAGAAGCTGATTGCGGATTTTAGGCATCGACCCGGGTATTGCGATTGTTGGCTTTGGCTTTATTGATAAGAAAGGCCACACACTGACCCCGGTTCAATATGGCAGTATCGAAACAGAAGCACATACAGATCCAGCCAAACGATTAAAGATTGTATATGATTCATTACTTGAGCTGATTGATCGGTACAAACCCGATACCGTTGGCATAGAGAAGTTATACTTTAACCGCAATGTAACGACGGCATTAACGGTGGGGCAGGCAAGGGGCGTTCTGATGCTTGCAGCTGAGCAAAGGGGCTTGCCTATTGGAGAGTATACGCCGCTTCAAGTCAAACAAGCGGTTGTTGGCTACGGTAAGGCAGAGAAGCGCCAGGTTCAAGAAATGGTGCGGATGTTCCTGCATCTGCCGTCGGTTCCCAAGCCGGATGATGTAGCGGACGCACTGGCTATAGCGATATGCCATGCACATTCTTATTCACTTACTGATAAAATAAAAGAGGGCTATTCAAGATGATAGATTTTGTGAGGGGCATACCAGCCCATTTTGAGACCGATTATATCGTATTAGATGTGAACGGGGTAGGTTATCGAATTTTCGTGGCCAACCCGTATGTGTACCAGAAACAAACAGATCAGCCCGTAACGGTCTATACGCATTATCATGTGAGGGAGGATGCGACGTTATTGTTCGGGTTCGAAACACGTGAGGAACAATCTTTATTCCGAAAGCTTCTCGATGTTTCTGGGATAGGACCGAAGGTAGCATTAGGAATGCTATCGGGCAGCAAGCCTGAAGCGATTGTAGCAGCCATTATGCAGGAAAACTTAACGTACTTGACGAAGCTTCCAGGGGTTGGCAAGAAGACGGCACAGCGTATTGTTCTTGATCTGAAGGATAAAGTCAGCGGGTTAGATTTTGGCGGGGATGTCGCAGCGGCGGATCTCGGTTCAGCAACACTAGCCCCTCAGGATGATAATGATACTGTTTGGCGTGAAACGAAAGAAGGACTCATGGTGCTTGGATATTCCGAGGCTGAAGTCGAGAAAATTAAACATACGGTACAATCCAAGCTGGGACCGAACGATCCAGTGGATAAAATGATGAAGGTTGCATTGCAAGCATTGTATCAGGGATAGGAGGGTGCTCATCATGGAGGATCGGATGATATCAGCGAATTTAATGATGGAAGACCATGCGGTTGAGCTTAGCCTTCGCCCTCGTTATTTGTCCGAATATATTGGACAATCGCAAGTGAAGGAGAATTTGAAAATTTATATTGAAGCGGCCAAGCAGCGTAAAGAAGCATTAGACCACGTTCTGCTGTATGGACCGCCAGGTCTGGGTAAGACGACTTTATCGAATATTATAGCGAATGAATTAGGCGTGAATATACGTACGACGTCAGGTCCGGCGATTGAACGCCCTGGTGATTTGGCTGCGATTCTAACGAATTTGCAAGAAGGCGATGTGCTTTTTATTGATGAAATTCATCGTTTGCATCGCACGGTGGAAGAGGTCTTGTATCCCGCGATGGAGGATTTCGCCCTGGATATTATTATCGGAAAAGGCCCGAGCGCTCGGTCGGTACGGCTGGATTTGCCGGCATTTACTTTAATCGGGGCAACGACGAGGGCCGGCTTGTTGTCATCTCCGCTGCGAGATCGATTCGGAGTGATGAGCAGGCTGGAATTTTATACGGTAGATGAGCTTGCTTTCATTGTGTCCCGGGCATCAGAAATCTTAAACGTTGACATTATAGGTGAAGCCGCTCAGGAAATTGGTTTAAGATCTAGAGGCACGCCGAGAATTGCCAATCGCTTGTTAAGACGCGTAAGAGACTATGCTCAAGTGAAAGGTGATGGCATTATTACCGAGGAAATAGCGCGTCAAGCATTAGAGCAAATCCAAGTGGATCCGCTTGGGCTTGATCAAATTGACCATAAAATGCTGCAGGCGATTATTACAAACTTTAGAGGCGGACCTGTCGGCTTGGATACGATTGCAGCTACCATTGGAGAAGAAAGCCAAACGATTGAAGACGTGTATGAGCCATATTTGATGCAAATAGGGTTTCTGCAGCGGACACCTAGAGGTCGCATTGTATCACCGCTGGCATATAAGCATTTAGGTATTCCACAGCCGGATCAGGACTCTAAGTGAAAGTAAGGAGAGGATGCTTATGAAGCAACATACAGAGTATGATCTACTGTTGATCTACGATGGTCAATGCGTGCTTTGCAGGAACACCGTTCAGAAACTGGAGCGCATCAAGATCAAAGCCCGCATGGCAATGGTTTCATTGCAATCGATTGACGAACAGCAGCTGCCAGCCTCCGTTAGTAAAGAGGCACTACACGCTCAACTCCATGTCTTCGATAAGGATGGTAAGCTCTTCAGAGGTCCTGACGCTGTCATGCGTATCATGAGGGAAGTCCCTTCATTACGTTGGATCTCATGGATGTATGCAATACCTGGGATGAAACCTATTGCTGCAATTATGTACAGATGGGTTGCCAAGCATCGCTATCAATTGTTTGGCAAGGTTGAGATAGAATGTAACGACGGTAGCTGCCAGTGGCATCCGCGTAAATAACATCCTAATCTTTTCGATAGGAATCTAAGATTCACGCATGAGGGAAATGAGTCTCGTTCTTAAGTCTCATTTTCCTCTTTTTTTGACTCTATTCTAGTAACTTTCCGATAAGATGAGAGTCTATACCATTAGCAAATGATAGAAAGGCTGGTTATGTTGAAAAATAGTAGGACGTTGAAACACTTCACAAACATGAAAATTCCATACGTGCTGGCGCTGATCATTGTGTGGTTATGTACCTCTATGGGGTCGCATGTAAGCATGGCCGCAGAGATTCAGACCTTAGATACGATTAGGGTCTCCTTGTTTATTGATCAAAGAGGTACCGTTCCTTCTGTCAGCCTATCTCATTCGAGTCCCATGCAGTTGGCAGTCGGTACGCTTGATGCGTCAAAAACATGGCTGACTGGATATAGCTCATTCAGGGCTTCTATTAATACATACAAAGTAAAACTGCTAGAAACGACAGATTATCAAGCAGCCTTAACGTTACGCAGCCAATATCAAAGCTCCGTAGACGAATTAACCATCATGTCGAATAGGATAAAAGGGCAGCATGTGTATCAAGTGTATGCAGGCAATTACGGCACTTTGCAAGAGGCTGAACAGGTTAAATCTAAGCTTCAGGCTGATGCTCACATTGCTCCGTTCATTCAAGACAGTACGCTAAGCATAACAGGACCTCGTTATGTCTCTGTCGGAACGTATGAAACAGCGGAGGAGGCAGCCTCCAAACAGAACGTATTGCAACAGCATGGAGTGGGATCTTTTCTAGCCTATTATGAAAATCAAGACGGTGTTTTGCAGTATGCAGTTTGGGTAGGGGAAGTGCTCAGTGATACGGCTATGACTAATTTGAAATCCCAAATTGCTAATGCACTGCCTGAAACGGTATTCACATCAGTGGATACGTCTAAACCGTATTTGCTGCAACGAACAGAAGTGCTTACAGGAGGAACTACTTTACCTCATTTTAGTATAGGAACAGGAAATCAGAAGCTTGTCATCAAAGCTGAACAACCAGGCATCAAAGTTAACGAGCGATATGGTCGATCATACCGTGGACAATTAGAATTAAGAGAGTTCAATGGTAAATTAGCGCTGATTAATGTCGTGCCCTTTGAAGAATATCTGTATTCTGTAGTCAGCACAGAGATGGGAGGGGGCTTCCCTCTAGAAGCGCTGAAGGCACAGGCGGTAGCAGCTAGGACATATGCATTAACTCTAGGTATGAAATACAAGATCGCTCATATTTCAGATACGACTTACGATCAAGCTTATAAGGGATTCGGTGCTGAAACAGCTGATGCTGTGCAGGCTGTGAAGGAAACGAAGGATGAAATACTCGTTAATCAAGATGGATTAATCGTACCCTTCTACTCTTCCAATGCCGGAGGTTTATCGGCTGTGACTGAAGAAGTGTGGGATACACCATTATCGTATATACACAGCGTTAGCAGCCCTGATGAGATCGCACAGTCGAATCGATTGAACTGGCATCGGGTGGTCATGTCTGATGGGAGCGTTGGATATATACGTTCTGATTTCACTAAGGACACTGGCAGTCGAAATGCAGCAGGCTTACCTATTCACGAGGTCACAGGCGAGGCGGTAAATGTAAGGGAAGCGCCTTATGTAGATAATGCGCAAAACCCTGCAATTCAACAGGTGAATACAGGAGAACAATTAATTGTCTTTGATACTGTTAAGGAATCAAGTCCATATGCTTGGATTCGTGGTCCATTCAGCAGTGAAGAAGTGAAGGCAATGGTACAATCGCGTGTTTCAACTCCGATTCAAGGCACTGTAACGGATTTAGAAGTTACAAAGCGAGGCCCTTCAGATCGTGTTATGGAGATAAAGGTCAACGGACAGATGATTAACGTTTCTTCACCCGATGGGTACAGAACGGTCTTCAACAGCTTGCCGAGCACACGCTTTGAGATCGAAGAAACTGCTGAATTTACGATTCTAGGGGCTGATGGCACTGTTTCCTATTCCGCAGAACATTTCGATCTATATACGATAGAGGGAAGCAGCATTAACGCAGCTTCATTAGAGGAGGACTCTATCTTTATCATGGATGCAGATCGAAAGGTTAGACTTGCTTCATTAACGCCTCAATATCGATTTGTCGGTAAAGGTTACGGTCATGGACTAGGGATGTCCCAATGGGGAGCGATGGGTTTAGCCCAGACTCAAGGGTATGACTATCAACAAATCTTGAAATACTACTACAAAGACGTTAGTATTGTAAAAGGATAAGTTAAGCATCCCCTAGAACAGCATATGAAGGATGAACCATGGATGAAAGTTGATTTGTTTGATTTTGAACTTCCTGAGCATTTAATTGCTCAAACGCCCTTAGAACAACGTACGAAATCAAGATTGTTAGCACTGCATAAAGCAACAGGCGACATTCAACATACACAATTCGAACACTTCATTGATTATCTCAAAGCCGGCGATCTCCTGGTATTGAATAATACCAGGGTCATTCCTGCCCGGCTTTTTGGCGTGAAGCGGGATACAGGCGCAAAAGCTGAACTGCTGCTGCTCAACAATAAGCAAGGTACGGAATGGGAAGTTCTTGCAAAGCCCGCCAAACGTTTAAAGAAAGGCAGTATCATTGATTTTGGGCAAGACGAGGGAGGTTCTCCCTTGCTTAGCGCAGAAGTGGTTGATGAAGGTGAGATGGGTAATCGCACCGTTCGATTTTCGTTTCAAGGGATATTTAACGAAATTTTAGACCAATTAGGTGAAATGCCGCTGCCTCCATACATCAAGGAGCAGCTTGAAGATAAGGATCGTTATCAAACGGTATATGCGCAGAAGGAAGGCTCTGCCGCTGCCCCGACGGCGGGATTGCATTTTACAGCATCCTATTTGAAGCGATTAGAAGAAAAGGGGATTCGACTAGCATATATTACGCTTCATGTAGGATTAGGTACGTTCCGTCCGGTTTCAGCTGAAGACGTGGAAGGCCATGACATGCATGCTGAATATTACGAAATGTCTGAAGCGACTGTTGCAGCCATAGAAGCAACGAAAGCTAGAGGGGGGCGTATTATCGCAGTAGGGACCACTTCGGCTAGAACATTGGAAACAGTTGCAGCGAGATTTGAAGGAAAGCCTTGGCAGGCATGCAGCGGGTGGACCGATATTTTCATATATCCGGGGTACGAGTATTTGATCGTTGACGGGTTGTTGACGAACTTTCATTTACCGAAATCTACATTAATGATGCTGGTTAGTGCATTAGCTGGAAGAGAGACGATTATGAATGCTTACCAGCAGGCGGTGGAGCAACAATACCGCTTCTTCAGTTTTGGTGATGCCATGCTGATATATCCATAAGAAAGAAGTGATCATGTTGGCTGTACGTTATGAATATATTAAAACATGTAAGCAATCAGGGGCTCGACTTGGCAGAGTACATACTCCACATGGCACGTTTGAGACACCGACCTTTATGCCAGTAGGCACTCAGGCTACCGTTAAGACGATGGCTCCCGAGGAACTTAAGCAAATGGACGCACAGATTATTCTAAGCAATACGTATCATTTGTTCTTGCGTCCAGGGCATGAAATTGTTAAGGAAGCGGGTGGGCTGCATACTTTTATGAATTGGGATCGCCCGATTCTCACCGACAGCGGCGGCTTTCAAGTGTTCAGCTTAAGTGAGATGCGGAAGATCAGCGAAGAGGGTGTAGAGTTCCGATCCCATCTCAATGGAGACAAGCTGTTTATTTCCCCCGAAAAGGCGATGGAAATCCAGAATGCCCTGGGACCGGATATTATGATGGCTTTTGACGAGTGTCCGCCGTACCCTGCTGAATATGACTATGTTAAGCGATCGCTGGAACGAACCACCAGATGGGCGGAACGGTGCTTACAAAGCCATGCAAGACCGAATGATCAAGGCTTATTCGCTATTATTCAAGGCGGGATGTACGAGGATTTGCGAATTCAGAGCGCCAAAGAGTTGACTTCGATGGATTTCCCGGGGTATGCTATTGGAGGACTAAGTGTCGGTGAACCTAAGCATATGATGTATAACATGCTAGAGGTAACAACGCCATTAATGCCTGCGAATAAACCAAGGTATCTGATGGGTGTTGGATCGCCGGATGCTCTCATTGAAGGTTCGATCCGCGGCATTGATATGTTTGATTGTGTCCTGCCTACGCGCATTGCCCGTAATGGGACAACCATGACGAGCGCTGGTCGCTTAGTTATTAAGAACGCCAAGTATGCGAAGGATTTTGGACCGCTTGATCCCAAGTGCAGCTGCTATACTTGTAAGCATTATTCCAGAGCTTACATTAGGCATCTGATTAAAGCGGAAGAAACCTTTGGCATTCGCTTGACGACTTTTCATAATCTTCATTTCCTATTGGAGTTAATGCGTCAAGTCAGACAAGCGATTGCGGAAGACCGTTTATTAGACTTTCGGGATCAATTTTTTGAGGCGTACGGCCTTAATGATGAAAACGCTAGAGGCTTTTAAAACAAAGGAGGAGAACTATGCTACAAGGATCATTTTTGGCGGCAACAGGCGGCGGTGGCGGCATCGTCGGTTTGATTTTACCATTTGTTTTAATGTTTGCTGTGTTTTATTTCTTATTAATCCGTCCTCAGCAGAAGAAACAGAAACAGCGGAATATGATGCTTCTTAAGCTGAAAAAGGGCGACAAAATCGTTACGATCGGCGGCATTCATGGTACGATTGTAGAATTGACTGACGACACTGTCGTTTTAAAAGTTAACGATGCAACGAAATTAACATTCGAGCGTTCCGCTATCAACACAGTGGTCAGCAGCCCAGAAGAAGAAGCTAGCGCTTAATTGAATACATAAGAATCAAGTTCATAACACGAGCTGCACTAAGATGATTTCATCTAGTGCAGCTTTTTTGTGTTTACTTTCGAGGAAAGGTTTGATAAATGTTTACAATAATATACAATAAATGTAGACTAGTATTCTAG
>CAYUSG010000066.1:0-19417 GCA_964447355.1 uncultured Paenibacillaceae bacterium | reverse complement strand
TCACGTACGGTTTGATGAGGAGGGGCAGAAAATTATCTGCCCTTTACTCTAGCATTAATGGACGAGGAAGAGGAGGGCAATGGTGGTTAGGAAGAAAAATGCGTGGATTGCCATCGTTTCGGCACTTTGTTCGGGTTTGCTGCTCTATGGCATCTACCAAGTACAGCTTAAACAAATAGAGCTTCAAAAAACGACAGGGGTTATTGTACCATCAAAGTTTATTGATGCAGGGACACTGCTGACTAAGGACATGCTGGAGGTAAAGCAGATTTATATCAGCGGGCTTCATCCTGAGATGGTTACCGAATTAGCAACATTAGTAGGGCAAGAAACACTCGTTCCTTTAGGGCAAGACGAACCTGTCCTAGCCTGGAAGGTCAGCCGATTTCAGCTAATGCCAAGCGCCTCACAAGCTACATTTCAGATTCCCAAGGATTATATCTTATCTATCGCTGACGGCATACGCGCTGGTGATCAGGTTAATCTGTACGTTTCTGATGCGCTGGGAAGCTCCAATAAACTGTTTAATGAATCTATTACCGTAGCTGCCGTAAAAACAGCCTCTGGTACTGAAGTTCAAGACAATGAGAGCTCCCATTTATTATCAAAAGTAAGAAATAATCAAGAGCAAATTTATGCTTCAAGACGAGACGCTAATGCGCCGATTGAAACGATCAACTTAAATTTATCTGAGCAGCAATGGCTGGACATAGACCGATTATGTAAGAATGGCGAGGCCAAGCTTGTTATCGCTTTTGCATCTTCAATTCAGTTGGATCATTTAAAGGAGGAAGATTAGAATGGAGCCGCTTCTTTTGCGAGAGGGGAGTGTACATTTAGGCAAGGCCGTTTCTTTTATTGGTTCAACCCCCAATATCGGCACGACTTACTGTGCATTAACAATGGCTGTTAAACTGGCTGAACGAACAACGGATGAATTGCTATATCTTTGCTTAAATCTCAAAAGCTCTAAGCTTCATCGGTATCTGGGCCACGACAAACCAGCGGCTACACTAGATGAGATCAGGGCAGCTATTCGTTCGAAGAGTCTTAAACCCGACCAAATCACATCATTTACACATCAATTCAAAGCGCAGCCTAACTTGCATTTTCTTTACGGGAATATGCTGCGAGAACAGGCTGAATATTTTACGAGCGAAGATATTGAGATGTTATTAGACGCCGTGAGACGCCGTTATAAATTATGTATTCTGGATGTGAATGCTTACTGGGATAATGCGGCTACGGTAACTGCGCTCCTTGCGGCTGATCAACGAATGATGGTCACATCGAATGAGATTACCCATTTTCAAGAAGATATATACCGCTGGGTTAAAAGTGTTGGACCGTTATTTCAGCTATATCCCGAGGATTTCTATTTGATTATTAACCGTCCTGCTGCAATGCTTGGACGAAATGGTTTTAAATCTAAGGATGTTGAACGGGAAACTAGAATGAAGCTGATGCAGGAAGTCGAATACGAACCTAATGTGCAGAATAGCATCAACGAGGGAGGGCTTTTCCACTATATTCAGTCCAATGCAGCTTTAGGACAGGCGTGGAAAGGTACCGTAGATTGGATGGAGTCGTTCTGCGATCTTGAGCCCCGAGAGAAATCAAGTTCGGAGGTTACATGGATTAAACGGTTTATTTCGATTTAATGGGGATAGAAAGGTGGTCATTATGAGTTCTCAACGTATGGAGCAAGAAGGTAAATTGCATAAGTTTTCGCTCCTCGCATATGCTCACCAACGTGCCGGTTCGCAAGATATGGATCAGAAGCGCACAGATCAACGACAGATAGAAGTGCCGAGAGACGATACGTTTCAAAGCTGGGTTAAAGAGATTAGGCAGTTTTTAGTTTCCGTTAAAGGCAAGAATGAACAGGATAAGGCGACGTTCAGTGATTTAATGAATCGAGCGATATTAGGCTACGCAGATGAACGTAACCAGATACTGGCTCTTATTCAGGATCAGTTAGTGAAACGCCGTTTGTCCAATGGTCCGGTAGAGCACTTTCAATCGCTGGCAGAAGCGATTTTCGCAGAAGTCATTGGTTTAAATGTCCTTGAACTTATTCTCAAGGATCGGCAGGGACTGGAAGAGATTCAGGTCATAGGAACACAAATTTTTGAAGTCCGAGGCGGTATGCCGGTGCCCTCTGTATATGCCTTTCGATCGGTTGAAGAAGTTGAGCGCATACAACAAAATTTAGTGCTGTTTAACCAAGACTTGTTCAATCCAAGAAAACGTTGGGCAGAGGTTATGCTGCAAGATGGCACTCGCGTCACCATGACAGGGTTTGGATTTACTAGTGAACCAACGATTACGTTGCGATTTTATACTACTCGCCATATTTCATTGAAACAATTATCGCTAGAACCTTATGAAACGTTGAATCCTCCTCTGCTAGAAGCTTTAAGATGCATTTTGGCGGCGAATATAAATATTGTCATCATCGGTTCCACGAATACAGGCAAAACGAACTTAATGAAGGCAATGATTCAAGAGCTGCCGGATCATGAGCGTATAGTGACAATTGAATCGCGCTTGGAACTTATGTTAAGAAGAGATTTTCCGAGCAAGAACATTATTGAATACGAAATTCAAGAGGACGATCCCGTCCATAGTTCTGCCCAAGCGTTTAAGCTTGCCCTGCGGCAATCTCCCAAACGCATATGCCATGCCGAGGTAAGGGATGAAGATGCCAATTTGTATGTAAGGGCCTGTACGCGGGGGCATGAAGGCAGTATGACTTCCGTTCATGTTAATACGGTAGAGGATGTTCCCGATGCACTAACCGATATGTGTATGCTGGATAACAGAGGGATGAATCCGGATCGTTTGACGAAACGCATCACAGAATATGTTACACAGATTGGCATTGAAATGGCGATGGTTGGAAAACAGCGAAAGTTGGTACGGCTGGGCGAACTGTCATACGGCACCGGGGGTGTACAGGTTCATGACATTATTCGTTTCGATTACCACCGTCAGGATTGGATCAACAAGGGTGCATTCTCTAATAAGCTCTGCATGCGAATGGAGCAATTTGCGCCGTCGTCTTCTTTGCAGCTATTAAAACAATTAAAGCTGGTGAGATCTTGATTACGATAGTCAAGTCTGCTTTTCTAATCATTTTATTTATCTGTCTATATATTTGCTTTCGATATGCCATCGAAAGCCTGCTGGCTTTATCAGCCAAAAGGGCTAGACTGTCCTATATTCATACCTCTAAGTCCAAAGTGAGCAGACCCTCTGGGCGAATGCTGCTACTAGCAAAACATATTGAGGTCGTACTTACTTCGATTCAGCTTCATATGAGGCCTTCAAACTTTATCCTGATCAGTATCCTAGCAGCCCTGTCTGGCATTATTAGTGGATATTATTTGTTTGGCACTATTCGTGGTCTGCTTCTATTGTCTGTCTTTTTAGGTGTGTCGCCTTATCTAATGCTTCGCCTGAGGCTGCTTAACATTCAAATGAAGACTAGGCTGGAGTTTCTGCCTGCGGTAGAAATCTTCTACCAGCATTATGTTCTGTCGTATCACAAGAATGTTCGCAATGTACTCAGTACGATCATTAAGGAGGAACGAATGACTTACCCGATTAGGCCGGTGTTTGAACAGCTGCATCGACAATTGATGACGAACGAACGAGTGGAAGATAGCTTGCAGGTTTTTAGATTGACACTTGGCCACATTTGGGGAGATTACTTTGCCAATATGTTAAAACTAAGCCTGGTTGAGGGGGTGGATATTTCAAGCAGTCTAAATGAGCTTGTGGCTGATATGCGCAGAGCTAAGCAATCTGATCAGTTGGCGAAGCATCGATTGCTGGAGATACGATTTGCGAATTTCTCGCCGCTGTTATTCTTAGGTGTGTTCTTGTTCATTAATTTTAAGATGAACCCAACGCAAGCTCATTTGTATTACTTCGTTTACCCTGAAGGCAGGCAAATGCTGATGGATGCGGTATTTATGATCTTTGCTTCTTTTGTGATGGGAGTGATGCTGTCTATTAGAAAAATGTAGGAGGTGTTTTCGTGCTGCCGTTTCTGATTGTAGAGTGGATCTGTATGCTGGCATTATTTGTATTATTTTTTATCACTGTGTTTTGCATTATCAAATCTCTGCCCCCGTCTCGCCGTAAGCGATTGAAATCGTTTAGAACAACGGAACGGCAGTCGTATAGCTGGTATGGAACACTTGAAAGCATGCGATTGGTCCCTCGAATTAACCGAGCAAAGGAGTATGTTCAGCTTCTGAAACAGCTAGGACAGCCCTTGCCCATTGAAATATATTTTTTTCTAAAACGTGCATTACTCACTGCGCTGTGTGTGTTGCTTCTAGTGGCGGTTTACTTTGCAGCATGGATTGAAATTCAGTTTATGTTTTCTCCTTTGTACATACAGATTGTTTTTATCATCGGATGGCTGATCTTATATGCAGATAAACTTTGGTTATCTGCACTAGCCAGCAGAAGAAGATCACGTATGACCGCGGATATTTTTGTGCTTAGCAGACAGCTTCTATACTTTGCTGATTCTCGAATGAATCTTCATACTAAATTGATGCACTGTATTCCTTTTGCAAGTATTCTCAAAGACGACATGTACAAACTTGTTAATGAATGGTATGAAGGGCCTAAGGAAGCGTTAGAGCGATTCAAGCAGCGAGTGAGTACGAATGAGGGATACAGTTTTGCAGAGACGTTATATGCATTACATCAATATGAGGATGCTTCATACTATGAACTGCTTAAAGATCGCGTGAGAGATTACAAAGAGAAGATAGAAGTTGAAAAGGACAGCAAGAAGGAATCTGCTTCCTATGTTCTCTTTTTATTAGCAGGTGTCCCCATATTGTATACCTTTCGAGTGTTTATTTATCCTTGGGTGGCAGAAGGTCAACACATTTTTCAAACCTTAAATTAATAGGAGGATTCTCATAATGAGGAATATACTTATGACTGTAATGATGTTAATTGTAGTAGCTTTAATGTTTACGAATGTGGTTACGAATTCAGGTGGGCTGCGGGAACGGATTGAATCACAAGGGACTACAGCTAATTCGGATATTGCCGCTCTTGATGCAGGAGAATAGTTTTTAATGCGTTCTATATTAATGACGGTTATGCTGATCATCACTATGGTTGTTATTTATCAGAATACGATAGGTGGAGAGCATGGGACGCGATCTATGCTGCGATCTTCCAGCGAGCCGATCAGTGAAGCGATTGAAACGATTAATCCATGACCGGGAAAGAAGTGAGCCTATGCGATGAGACAAATTCTAGTCTTTATCTTATTTGCAGCGCTGCTGTGCTGGATCATGTTCTCTCCCATTTATAAGCACGCTATCATTATGCGCCAAGCGCTGCTGCAGAAAGAAGTGGATTATTTATTGGAAGTGGGTTGCAGCGACCGATATGGTTATATCAATGCCGATATGGTTGAAGCTTCTAAGGAGCGTTTAGGAAAGCGAGGCTTTAATCCGAATGATTTAGTCTATGAGGTAACAACAACGAATGGCAGCAGCGGTATGGATGCTTTCGCTCCCGTAGCGAGAGGTGAAGGGATTCAATTAGTCATTTCTTACCCCTATGGGGAGATGTTCACGATTGACACTTTACTAGGGTTAAGCCAACCATCCAGTGAACAACACATGGCTGCACTTGGGATGAAGATGAGTGAATATGTGCCATAAGCATTAAAGGTGGTTAATGCTGTGTATAAATTAGTACTGCTTCCAACACTAATAACTTTTCTATGGATGCTGCAAGCTTTTCAAATTGATCAAGAGATTGCAATGCACACTTTATTTCGAGCGAAGCATGCGGTTAACAGAGCTGTGCACGCGGCTGCTCAACAAGTGAACACGGAACAACTATCAAGAGGTGTTTATGCGATTGACCCCGCCAGAGCTAGAACAGCAGCAGAGCAGTATTTGCAAACGAATTTGGATTTAGATGCGAGTCTTATGCCGGTTGAAGGCAGTTTTTTTAAACAGCAGATTGAGGTGCTGGTGTTTGAGGTTATAAGTGAAGAGGCTGAATTTCCGTATCATTATTACCACCCAGCTTATCATTATGAAGTAACCTTAAATAAACCCGGAGTTATTATGATCGTCAAGATCGAATACCCTCGTATTTATCCAATCATTGAACCTATTACATGGCATGTGAAAGGGACGTCTGAATTAACGATGCCATAGCCATGGCATTGTGATAGGCTGTATAATGGGATGAAATGGAGGGATACGAATGAATGTTTATTCAATCCGTTGCCAGCGGCTGCAGGAGAAGCTCCAACATGAAGGCATTAACGGATGCTTAGTGACACACAACGTAGATATATTGTATTTTACGGGCTCCTTTCAGAACGGATATGTATTTATTCCTGCTGAAGGGACGGCTATTTACTATGTTAGAAAGAGTCTCGAACGAGCTATGGAAGAAGCGCAGATTACGGTTAAGGCATTACCATCACTGCGCACGTTTGGCGAGCAACTGCAAGCTGATTTTAGTTCAGTATTCGCAGCGACACCCTTGAATATTGCAACTGAATTTGATGTGTTGCCTGTACAGGTGTTTCAGAAGCTCAGAACTGTATTGCCAAAGGTGAGTTGGCAGGACGGAAGTAAGCTTATTCGAGAAGTTCGGATGATCAAGTCAGATCAAGAAATTGAATCGATTGAACGGGCGGCGCAATGTGTGAACGAAGCGATCATAGAAGTTTTACCTCACCTTGAAGCGGGTATGACTGAGCTGGAATTGATAACGAAGCTCGAGAGCACCCTTAGACTGAAGGGGCATGCAGGGTTAATGCATATGCGGGGGTTTAATCAGGAGTTAGTCACGGGTATGGTAACTTCCGGAGCTGCTGCGGCAAAGCCGTCCTTCTTTGACGGACCTGCAGGAGGTGAAGGTCTTAGTGCCGCTATGCCTATAAGTGCTAGTCGGAAGGTGATTCAGCCGGATGAAGCCGTCTTGATTGATATAGGTTGCTGTATCAACGGGTATGTGATCGATCAAACAAGGACCGCCGTGATAGGGGATTTGGATACCGAACTGCAGCGGGCTTATGATGTGTCGGAACACATTTTGTTCAAAGTGGAACAGCGTTTGAAGCCCGGTACGTTATGTGAGGACTTGTACACATATGCTCTGGAGCTCGCGAATGAAGCGGGCCTCGCATCACATTTTATGGGTTATGGAGCCAATCAAGTGAAATTTTTGGGTCATGGCATTGGTCTAGAAGTTGATGAGTGGCCTGTACTGGCAAAGGGATTTCGTTATCCTTTAGAACCAGGCATGGTGATTGCAATTGAACCTAAATTCACCTTTCCTGGCAAAGGCGTTGTGGGAATCGAAGACACCTATCTGATAACGCAAAATGGATATCGACGGCTTACACAGACGAAGCAAGCCTTAATTCGACTTTAATCTAAAATAAAAGTGTGCTGTTCACTTCTTCATTCTGAATTCGTGAACAGCACACTTTGTTATTTCTATTTAATATGTGTTTCATATTCCTCAGCGGGTAGATGAATCCAACGCTTTAGATAACCTTGATCTACTAATGCTTTGATGAGGATGATGAGGATAGGTGATAGAATCAAACCCGCCACGCCAAATATCGAGAGTGAGATAATCATAAAAGACAACATCGTGAAGGCGGATACCCCAAGCGAATCCCCTGTAATTTTGGGCTCAAGAATTTGTCTGAAGAGCACAACGACCCCGAGCAGCAATGTTAGCCAGACAGCGAGTGATGTCTGACCCACTATGAAGAGATAGACAATCCAAGGGATGAATAAAGTAGAAACGCCAAGCAGCGGCAATACATCAAAGACGGCAGACAACAATGCAATGGAGAAAGGATTCTCTACCCGCAATATAAGCAGCGAGATAAATACAATGATAAAGGTAATAGAAATTAATTTTAATTGGGCCTTCAAATACGTGACAATACCGATCAATACATTATCCTTCAAGAAGAAAAATGCAGTTTTGAAGGTATTGGGCGTTTTGTCCCGCGCCAGTCTTTTCCAAGTATCGATCTCAAGGCTGAGAAAATACGCCAAGATAATGCCGATCACGAAGTTTACCACGAAGGTCGAGAATGAACCGATCATACGGACTAAATGCGTAAGCAGCCAATCGGCAATGTCAGCGCCTGTTTTTGCGACGGTAGTGGCATATTCCTTTGCCCTTTCAGTGATATCTTCTACAAGTTCAGGGGACAGTGTATCAATTTTGGCTTGGTAATATTCTGCTTTGATGACGATCTGGGCTTGTAATTTGTCGGCATATGAAGGGATTTTCTCTAACAACGTATTCGTTTGGTTGACGAAAACCATCCCGGCGCCAGCAATGATGCCTAGAATCAGCAATGAGAATAGCAGAATTGAAATAGCTGCAGCGATTGATTTCTTAATTCCCCGCCTATGCATCATTCTAGCGAACGGTTCTATAACTATAAAAATAATAAATGCGAGAAAGATGGGGGCAGCAATACTGTAAAGAAAGCTAAACGTCCACATAATCAAAAACACAGTTAGTACGATTAATGCCAGATCAAAAGCAGTTCGCCAGTACTTTTTGTAAAAGGTAATCATAGACTCACCTCACGGTTACTTAAGATATTTGGATTATACCTAATCTTTGCCATTAGAATCAATTTTGAGCCGTATGGACTAAATGGATTGGACACTCTTTCAAAATTTTAGTACGATATATAGACAGTAAGGCTTCAATGAATGGGGGAAGGAAATGTGTTTCATTTAGGACAAAGGGTAGTGATTATTGGGGATCTTTTTGAACAAAGCCTTCCGGTGGGGGAGCATGCTTATATCATTGCGCAAGATAAAAATGCAGATAATGCTTTTGATTACGTTATTCGCGTACCTAAATTAAACCGTAACGTATTCGTACCCAAAGCTGATATCCAGCTAGAAGCTGTGTTAATTCAGCAGGAAGTTGACCGTGTCGAGAAACAAGCATTAATAGATTATGCGCTGGCTACTAAGAATGAAGTGTTGTTTAAACGCATTATGAACGGTGATTTAGATAAGCAGACGCAAGAAGAGAGAACGCCCGAAGCAATGAGCCAAGAAGAATTCATACGACAAGTAAATTTAAAGGCATGGATCTAATATATATTAACCTGATCATAGAGAGCCTGAGCTAACTTAGCTGAGGCTCTTATTTTGTGTATTTCTACGATAAATAGGTTTCGCTTGAACAATTGAGTTAGAAAAACAAGTAAGCTATAATGGTAGGCATGACCAATGAAGAAGTATGCCAATAAAGGAGGAATCATCGTGAGCATCAGCATTCAGGATGTTGAACATGTAGCTAAGCTGGCAAGGCTAGATCTCAGTGATGACGAGAAGCAAATGTTCACCGAGCAGCTTAACGCTATTTTAAAATATGCAGAGAAATTAAATGAATTGGATACCTCGAACGTGGAGCCAACGAGTCATGTTATTCCAGTCACTAATGTTCTCAGGGAGGACAAGGCACGTCCGTCGCTTCCTATTGAAAAAGTAATGTTAAATGCGCCAGATGAAGATGAAGGTCAATTCAGAGTTCCAGCTGTGATTGAATAATTTTTCGTATAGATTGAAGGGAGGATCCCGAAGTTGTCTTTATTAGATCAACGATTGCAAGATTTACATAACCAACTGCACGACAAACAATTAAAAGTTTCTGAACTTGTGGATGAGTCTTTAAATCGTATTGAAGCAGTAGAACCTAAGGTTAAGGCTTTTATTACGGTTGATGCCGAAGGTGCGAAAGCCCAGGCAGATGCTTTGGACAAACAATTGGAGCAGGGCGGAGAACGCGGCCTGTTATTTGGCCTTCCTACAGGAATTAAAGATAATATTGTAACTGAAGGCTTGAGAACGACTTGTGCAAGTCAATTTCTAAGTAATTTTCAGCCTGTGTATGATTCGACAACAACTCAGCGTCTTAAGGCAGCTCAAGCTGTTAATATAGGGAAATTAAACATGGACGAATTCGCCATGGGGGGTTCCAATGAGAATTCAAGTTTTCATGCTACCCATAATCCTTGGAATTTAGACTGCGTGCCGGGTGGTTCAAGCGGCGGTTCGGCTGCTGCTGTAGCGGCTGGAGAGGTATATTTTGCCCTTGGTTCCGATACGGGCGGTTCAATTAGGCAGCCTGCGGCTTATTGCGGTGTGGTTGGCTTGAAGCCGACCTATGGATTGGTATCACGCTTTGGCTTGGTAGCCTTTGCTTCTTCACTGGATCAGATTGGACCTGTGACGAAGAACGTTGAGGATGCGGCTTATGTGCTCCAAACGATTGCTGGACATGATCCAATGGATTCAACCTCGGCTAATGTTTCGATTCCAGATTACATCTCGGCCCTTAGCGGGGATGTCAAAGGAATGAAAATTGGTGTGCCCACAGAGTACTTTGGACAAGGTATTGATCCTCTGGTTAAAGATGCGGTCATGGCCGCACTGAAAGTGTTAGAAGGCTTAGGCGCTGTATGGGAAGAAGTGTCCTTGCCGCATACCGATTATGCCGTAGCTACGTACTACTTACTGGCCTCTTCAGAAGCTTCATCCAACCTGGCAAGATACGATGGTGTTCGATATGGGGTGCGTTCCGAACAGGTGAACAATCTTCTAGATGTATATCATAAATCCCGCAGCGAGGGATTCGGTCCTGAGGTGAAGCGCCGTATTATGTTGGGGACTTATGCTTTAAGCTCGGGCTACTATGATGCTTATTATAAGAAGGCACAGCAAGTTAGAACGCTAATTAAGCAAGATTTCGACCAAGTCTTTGACCAATATGATGTGATAATTGGACCTACAACGCCAACAACGGCATTCAAAATGGGAAGTCAAATCAATGATCCGCTAACGATGTACTTAAATGACATTTGTACCATTCCGGTGAACTTAGCTGGCATCCCAGCCATAAGTGTTCCATGCGGTTTCGCTGAAGGTATGCCCGTTGGTTTGCAAATTATGGGCAAAGCCTTTGATGAGTCAACCGTTCTTCGTGTTGCTCATGCATTTGAACAAGCAACAGAATACCATAAACAGAAGGCACAATTGTAGAAGGGAGGAGCCGATAAGATGACAACGGAACGAAAATATGAAACAGTTATCGGATTAGAAGTCCATGTTGAGTTGCATACACAAAGTAAAATATTTTGCGGTTGCTCCACTTCTTTTGGTGCCCCACCTAATACGCATACCTGCCCTGTCTGTTTAGGCCACCCGGGTGTGCTACCGGTTTTAAACCACCAGGCTGTAGAATATGCTATGAAAGCAGCTATGGCATTAAATTGTACGATTGCTGACGTGACGAAGTTTGACCGCAAAAATTACTTCTATCCTGATTCGCCCAAGGCTTATCAAATTTCACAATACGATCAACCGATTGGGGAGAATGGCTGGATTGATATAGAAGTAGACGGTAAAACCAAGCGTATTGGGATCACTCGTTTACATTTAGAAGAAGATGCAGGAAAGCTCACCCATATGGAGGGCGGTTTCGGTTCCCTTGTGGATTTCAACCGTGTGGGTACGCCGCTGGTCGAAATTGTATCTGAGCCGGATATCCGTTCTGCGGAAGAAGCTCGCGCCTACCTCGAGAAGCTAAGAGCTATTATGCTGTACTGTGACGTTTCAGATGTGAAGATGGAAGAAGGTTCCATGCGTTGTGACGCGAATATAAGTCTTCGGCCGTACGGACAGGAAGCATTCGGGATACGTGCAGAATTGAAAAATATGAACTCCTTCCGCGGGGTTCAGCGCGGTCTGGAATACGAAGAGTTCAGACAAGCTGAAATCTTGGACAGCGGTGAACAAGTTGTTCAGGAAACAAGGAGATGGGATGAGGCGAAGGAGAAAACCTTCTCCATGCGCGGCAAAGAAGAATCGCATGATTATCGTTACTTCCCAGACCCAGATTTAGTCAAAGTGCATATTGACGAGGAATGGAAGGAGCGGGTTAGAACAACGATTCCAGAGCTGCCTGACGCTAGAAAAGCTCGATATACCTCGGATCTAGGACTTCCAAGCTATGATGCTGAAGTCATTACCTCTACATTACAGCTGGCAGAGTTGTTCGAAGAGAGCTTGAATTATACGAAGGATGCTAAAGCTGTATCAAACTGGATCATGGGTGATCTTTTAGGTTACTTAAATCAGAACAGTCTTGAACTTAAGGACGTTAAGATCAACGGCCAAGGGTTAGGTGAAATGATAGGACTGATCGAAAAAGGGACCATCAGCAGCAAAATCGCGAAAACAGTCTTTAAAGACATGCTCGAAAGCGGTAAGGCTCCGCAGCAAATCGTCGAAGAAAAAGGACTGGTTCAAATTAGCGACGAAGGCGCGATTAAAGGTATTGTTGAGCAGGTTGTGCAGAACAACCCGCAGTCAGTTGCTGATTACAAGGCAGGTAAAGAAAAGGCGATTGGCTTCTTAGTCGGGCAAGTTATGAAGGAAACCAAAGGGAAAGCCAACCCTGGATTGGTCAATAAGCTCATCGTAGAAGTGCTTAACTCATAAAGGAAACGAAGGAGGTATGCCTGACGGTATACCTCTTTTGCCATTCAAATGGTTAGGAGTGACGGCATGATTAGAGCGATTCATTTATTTAATGATTCAGAATTGGAACAGTTATGGTTTCTTCAGCATACCGCTTATCGGATTGAAGCAGAACGAGCGGGTTTTCAGCATGTCCCGCCTATATTAGAAACGATGAGCCAATTACAGTCAAGCGAACAGAACTACATAGGTTTTTTCCATGAGGAATGTTTATGGGGCGCGTTATCTTATGTGATCGATGATACGTCTTTGACAATCTGCAGACTGATGGTTGATCCCGAACATTTTAGGCAAGGCATCGCGTTTCAATTGATTGAACACATTATCGAAACGAGCCATCAGATTCAAGAATTTATCGTATATACGGGGGCTAAGAATACAGCAGCGGTACAACTTTATCAAAAGCATGGTTTTCATCCTGTTGGAGATGTGGAAGCCGCTTCAGGCATCGTTCTAACAGAATTCAAACGAATAAAGGACTAGGACTTGACCATATGATACAGTAAGTTTTCATATCATGTGAAAGGGGGATAAGAATGAGCCCATGGATCATTGACTATACAGACACGGCCATCCGGCTTGCCATTGCATTGGCGCTTGGCGGAATTATTGGCCTAGAACGGGAGCAAAGCAATCATGCTGCAGGGTTTAGAACCCACATTCTGGTTTGTCTAGGCTCTACCTTAATTATGTTACTCTCCATTTATGGTTTTTCCGATTTTGTGGATGAGCCCAACGTTCGGATGGACCCAGCTCGGTTAGCAGCACAGGTTGTCAGCGGCATAGGTTTTTTAGGTGCAGGGGTCATCTTGCGCAACGGATTTTCTATTATGGGATTGACCACGGCTGCCTCCCTTTGGGTTGTTGCTGCCATTGGATTAGCTGTTGGAGCTGGCTTTTATTTTGCCGCCGTATTGACAACCGTTATTGTTATATTTAGTCTTTGGATTTTAAATAAGCTGGAGCATCGTTTTATATCACGAAAGAAGCAGCACTTATTAACGATACGTTTATATGACTCGCCCCGCAGTTTGTCGCAAATATCCAGTCGATGTGAAGCCAGCGGCGCTGATATAAAGAAAATGGCGGTCGTTCAAGAGCAAGAACAAGGGTCGGACCAACCTTGCAAGATCAAGATTACACTCACCATTAAACTGGCTAAGAAAAAAGCATTATTGCCACTTATCGAAGATATTCGCCTGTTAGAAGGAATCATAGAGGTGGACGTTGAATAGCTCATTGACAAACACCCTGTTCCAAAAGTAAAATAATTATTAAATAAAGACGATTCTAAATAAACATCTGGTTAAGGGAGGTGAGGAATCCAATGTCTAATCGAACAGAGCAAGCCATCGAAAAATTAAAAGGTTCTGGTGTGAGAATGACTCCGCAGCGCCATGCTATTTTATCGTATCTTCTGGATTCCATGACTCACCCGAGTGCGGATGATATCTACAAGGCTTTGGCGAAAAATTTTCCGAACATGAGCGTGGCTACGGTTTATAATAACTTAAAGGTATTTGTAGAAACTGGACTGGTTCGTGAGTTAACCTATGGTGATAATGCTAGTCGTTTTGAAGCAGATATGACAGAGCACTATCATGCAATCTGTGAACAATGCGGGAAAATTGAAGATTTTGAATATCCGCCTTTTGTTGATGTAGAAGAGAAAGCAGCGGAACTAACGAAGTTCAAGATCTCGGGGCATCGAATGGAAGTTTATGGCGTGTGTGAGGTCTGCTTAACTACCAAACATTAGTATGTTTAAGTCTAACTGCAGGCTAATCAATTATAGTATAATTAGACGTGCTATGCCTATGTCAGTTTTATAGGGGCACGTTTTTTTGTTGCCAAATTTGATCATTGGAAAAAGAGGTGTAAGCTAAAGTGCAGCCAACAGCAATTCCACCCAGGGACTCTCAGCATCCCAAAAGCAAATTTGTGAAGATATGGACGGCATTATTATCAACTTTAATCATGGTTTGTATCGCTTTGTCCTTTTTTATTTATTTTGCGTTTTTTGTGAAAGACCAGCCCAACGATCAGCATATCACCCCTGATTTTGCGGGGTTAACGAAACCGATATTTGTGCAAGGTGAGCAGCTCCAGCAAGAAGCTAAAGGATCGGGTCCTTCTTTGGCGTTACCTTTTACGGTGATACAAGAACATTTGGACCCGCATATTCATTTTGATGAGTCCAGTGAATCGGTTGTAATCACTACCGATCATCAAGTGATTCAGATGAGGACGGATCAGCTGACAGCGCTGCTTAATGATCAACCATTTACCTTGCATTTTCCTGTGGTTAGAGAAGATGAAGCGTTATATGTGCCTGTTGAACCGCTTAAACAATTTTACCCTGTTACGGTCAATGAGCATGAAGGCACAGGTGCCGTATTGCTTCAAAAAGCAGGCGATATCACCAGATGGGGAGAGGTAACTGCGCTTAAATCGGAGGAAGGGAAGTCGCCTAAGCCCGAGAATCAAATGGTGCCTATGCGTACACAACCTACGATTAAAGCTCCGATTTTAGTAGATTTACAGCCTAATGATCGTGTCATGATATGGGACGAACAGGACGGCTGGTATAGAGTACAGCTTGAAAGCGGCTATATGGGGTATGTAGATGAAAGCAGAATCCAGTTAACAGAGATTGAGGTTGAACCAGAGCCTGTTAAGGAAGCAAAATATATTCCATGGAAGCCTATCGGAGGGAAGATCAATTTAACCTGGGAACAAGTATCGGTTAGAACACCCGACCCTTCCGGTTTTGGTGAAATGCCCGGGCTTAATGTGATTAGTCCGACTTGGTTTCATTTAATGGATGGACAAGGTAATATTCAGAATTTAGCGGACGCAGCTTATGTCCACTGGGCACATCAACGCGGTTATCAGGTATGGGCGCTGTTCAGTAACAGCTTTAAACCTGATATTACCCATGAGGCACTGTCCAGTTTTGAGTCGAGAAAGAAGATGATCCAACAACTCTTAGCGTTCGTAGAAATGTACGATCTACAAGGGATTAATATTGATTTTGAGAATGTATATTTGAAGGATAAAGATCTATTAACGCAATTTGTTCGAGAGCTCACGCCATATTTGCACGAGCAGGATGCTGTTGTTTCGATTGATGTTACTATTCGAGGCGGAAGCGAGATGTGGTCCTTATTTTATGACCGCGAAGAACTAGGGAAAGTTATAGATTACATGATGGTGATGACGTATGACGAACATTGGGCCGCCAGTCCTGTTGCAGGTTCGGTAGCTTCATTGCCTTGGGTTGAAAAGGGGATTACGGACATCATCCGCGAAGACAAGGTGCCCGCATCCAAAATATTAATAGGCGTTCCTTATTATACCCGTATTTGGTCTGAAGCAATCGTCGATGGAGAGAAGAAGGTATCATCCAAAGCTGTATTCATGGACACCGTCCAAAGTATAGTTCAAGAAAAACAGCTGAAGCCAGTGTTCTTGCCTGATGTAGGGCAGCACTATGTGGAGTATGAGGAGGATGGGGTACTCAAGAAGATTTGGATAGAAGATGAAGTATCCATGCGTTCCAGAATTGAACTGGTGAACAAGCTTGGTCTTGCAGGCGTCGCCTCGTGGCGCAGAGGGTATGAATCGCCTGATATTTGGAGTGTTATTCAGGAAACGCTAGATCAACGTCCACATTGATACAAGACACAAGAAGGTCGATCCGATATTGGATCGACCTTCTTGTGTCTTCATAACATTAGGCTTAAGGTGCATCTGTAGGTGTATTCTCTACATCAGGAGCGTATTTGGGATCTACACTTAAAATGGTTTTACAATACATGCAACGGTCTGTTTTACCCAACATTTTCGTTGCTTTTCCACAGCTGGGGCAATTTAACATTAAAGCACTCGTTGATAAAATCCCTGCCCAGAAATAAATCGCAATGCTGCCCAGCATACTGATCATCCCAATGACTAGAAATATAGCAGCAATCCACTTTGCTCCCTGGCCCCAGAATAGAATACCTGCTGTACCAAGAATCATAATGCCCATGCCAATGAGAGTCAGGAGTAATCCCCATAGACGGAATTCATTGATTTTACTAGATTTTAATAACACAGCTTGTTCCTCTTTCCTATTCTAAGAATGTAATGAAAATGAAAACCAGCAAGTTTACCAGCAGGAAACCACCAACACTTGTAGAACTATAACATATGCACAATATAACGGGTACCTGATAGGAAGCTGGAGGCTATACCAATGAATAATCAACTTAAGGAAATTAAAGCATACTTCAAGCAAAAATACATAGATGATCCCAAGGTTCTCAGCGTGGCAGTCATTGAGAATCCGAATTCGGACAGTCCATTGATTGATGGATACGATCTGTTGTTCTTCATCATAACTTCAGAACCGCTCCAAGATGAAATGGGATCTACTAGTCATTATATAAAAGACGCCTATCGTATACAAGAACGCAGAATCGATAGCAGCGGTATTCAATCATGGATTTTAAATGGAGACAATCGAAATATTATTCAATGGATACTGCAAGGAGAGATCTTATTGGATGCTCAAACATATTTAGAAGGTTTGCGTCACCGACTGCTAGAATTTCCACAACCGCTAAGGGATGAGAAATTGTTAACGGAATTTTCACATTTTCTTAAACGTTATCTTCAGACGAAGCAGTATTTGCAAGCTGGCCATTATCTTGATGCTTACAGTAATGTACTGGAGGCTTTGCACCACTGGGCCCGCATTGCTATTATTGAACATGGTGTACACCCTGAAATTACAGTGTGGGAACAGGTGCGGCGAATTAACCCGGGTGTGTACAAATTATACGAGGAATTAACGCAGAGCACAGAGACTGTCGAACAACGGGTTCAGCTTGTGCTATTAGCCTGTGATTTTTCTGTCATGTCTAAAATGCAGCATTGCTGCAAACAAATTATAGAGGTGCTGAAAAGCCGTGAACAACCTTGGAGCGTAGAAGAATTGAAAACACATGAGGTCTTTAAGCATCTTAATCTCGAAATGTCACTCATACTTAAAAAAATGGTCAAACGTTCCCTGATCAAGGAGGTAGCAGAAGCTGAGCATTCCGACTTGAATATAATTCAGTTAAAATATACCGTGTAACTATGGTATAATGGTTTGCGAATACGATTATTTATATTTAACCACTAGGGGAGCCTTTCCAGGCTGAGAAAAGAAAGTGATTTCTTGACCCTTTGAACCTGACTAAGTGCGTTCTGCGTGCTTCTGGATTATACCAGCGTAGGGAAGTGGAAAAACGACCAACGTTTTTCTGCGTACCAACCCGTCGGGTTGGTATTTTTTTCGTTATTATCTTGATCATAGAGGGGGGGACGCAATTGAAGCTTGTGATTAATGGTGAAACAAGAGAGGTTGACGGTATTTCCACGGTTCAAATGCTGCTAACGCATTATAAACTGGAAGAGAAGATCTTAGTGGTAGAATTGAATCGATCGATCGTTGATCGGGACAATTATGAACAAACAACACTCGCGGATGGAGATCATATTGAAATCGTCCATTTTGTTGGTGGAGGTTAGAAACGATAACAAGGGAGAGAATTACATGACAGATATATTGAAAATTGGACCGTATTCTTTTAAGTCAAGATTGTTGTTAGGAACAGGGAAATTCGAATCCATGGATGTTCAAGGGAAAGCGGTGGAAGTCTCTGAAACAGAGGTGTTAACATTCGCGATCCGTCGTTTGCCTATCGACAGCCCTGAATCACCTAATTTTCTTGAACAACTCGATCTTAAGAAATATACACTTCTACCGAATACGGCAGGTGCTTATTCTGTCGAAGAAGCAGTGCGTATAGCTAGATTAGCAAAGGCATCAGGACTTTGCGATATGATCAAGGTTGAAGTCATTGGCGATCCCAAAACATTATTGCCAGATCCAGTAGGTACCCTTGAGGCTACCAAAATCCTTGTGGATGAGGGATTCATTGTGCTTGCATATACATCAGATGATCCGATACTTGCACGTAAGCTGCAAGAAGCTGGCGCAGCTGCAGTTATGCCGGGTGCTTCACCGATTGGATCGGGTCAGGGGATCGTTAATCCAAATTATCTTAAATTTATTATCGAAGAAGCCAAAGTGCCGATTATTATTGACGCGGGCATTGGCGCACCTTCAGATGCTGCATTGGCAATGGAACTGGGTGCGGATGGTGTGCTTTTGAATACGGCTGTTTCGGGTGCGCAAGACCCGGTAAGAATGGCAGAAGCATTCAAACTGGCTGTTCAAGCTGGTCGTTTGGGTTACCTTGCAGGGCGAATACCTAAGAAACGTTACGCTACGGCAAGCAGCCCGCTTGAAGGAATTATAGAATAAAATAATAAAGTCTTTGATGAGCGTTTCTCTTAATGAGGGACGCTCAATGTGTTTGGCTAAACGTCCGAAGCTAAGCGGTATTTTGCTATGCTGAAGCCATTTTTTTGACAGTTTTAAAGCAAAACCAAGTTTTTCTTTGCAAATAGTCTTGACTTCGTATTGCGATCTATGATAAATTAAATCTCGCCGCTCCGAACAGAGCAGTGACACAGATTCAACCGATTGCAGATTGATTCGAATGAGCTTCGAAAAAAATGCAAAAAGGAATAAAAAAGTACTTGCAATGATGCGGCCGAATGTGTTAGGATATAAAAGTCGCCAAAACGAGCGACATTGAAAAACGATCGAACGAACAGCAGTCATAAATAAGATCGAGAAGTTTTTCGGAAACACATTTTGTTCTTTGAAAACTGAACAGCGAACGCTTATCGGACCTGATCAATCGATCAGA